>CAYWIS010000086.1:12396-22866 GCA_964458385.1 uncultured Pirellulaceae bacterium | reverse complement strand
TTGGTGCTGGGGTGTATCGCGGAATGTTCTTATGGGCAAGAACGGTTGCCGCCGCTGGAAAGCGAGGAGATTTACCGGCGCCTGGAGGAGCAAGAACGGGAGATTCAATGGCTGCGAAGCCAAGTGCTCGCAAACCAAGCCGCCGTATCCCCTGGCGCGTCTCCGCCGCAGGCGCCGTTGGCTGAATCGGTTCCTGCGCAATTCGCGTCGGCCCACGCGAATGATTTGAACTCAATCTTGCACCGGCTCGAAGCCTTGGAAGAGGAGGCCAAGAGGTCCAAGGAATCCCAAAGCGAGAAGAAAGCCAGCGACGACTGGACTGACGTCTCGACGGAAAAATGGACCGTTAAGCTTGGCGGGCACGTGCAACTCGACTGGGCTCACTGGGTTAACGCCGACGACCCGCCCATTCCTGCCCGCGATTACTTCGAGTTTCGCCGATTGCGGCTGTTGGCCGACGGCACAGGTTATGGCGTTTTCGATTTTCGGCTCCAACTTGACATTGAGCCAGAAAGCGGCGACGGCGTGGCGACGCCCGTTGTCGATGTGAAAGACGCCTACCTGACCATGCACGAGATTGCGCTGTTGCAACGGGTGCGGATTGGGAACTTCTTTGTGCCGTTCAGCCTGGAGCAGGTGACCAACGACACGAACAACATTTTCATGGAGCGGTCGATCCCCACCCAAGGCATCTTCGCCGCCGACCGTGAAGTCGGCATCGCTATGTACGGCGTCAACGACACAAAAGACGTAACGTGGACCTTCGGAGCCTTCTTCGACAGCATTAGCGAGTCGCTCAAAGAGCGAATCGACGACAACCAAGGCTACCGCCTTAGCAGCCGCTTTACGTGGACGCCCTATTACGATGAGCCTTCGAATGGGCGTTATGTGATCCATACCGGCATTGGGTTCCTCTTTACCGACGACCAAGACGACCTGGTCCGGTTCCGCGCTCGCCCGCAGATTCATGAAGGGCCGTTCTTGATCGACAGCGGCAATGTGCCAGCCACCACTTACTCTACCGGCAACCTCGAACTGGCCATGGTCTGGGGACCATTGTCGATCCAAAGCGAGTTGTTCCTTTCGAGCGTCGACCGTATTGCGGCTGACAGGGCGACTCTCTTTGGCGGTTACATTTATGGCAGTTACTTCTTGACAGGCGAACACCGCATCTACGAACGGTATGGCCAACACGGCGCGCAGTTCGGCCGCAACGTTCCCTTTACGAACGTGTTCTTCGTTCCCGGCTGTTTCGGCTGGGGCGCTTGGGAACTCAAAGTGCGCACCTCGTACCTGGATCTAAACGAACTTGACAGCGGACGGTACAACGACCTCACGGCCGGCATCAATTGGTACTGGACCGACCGCATTCGTGTGATGTTCGACTGGATTCATCCTTGGACCACCGAGGATACGCCCTATGGCGAGCGAAGCTCCGACGTGGCCATCACGCGTTTCGACTTTAACTGGTAATAACGACTTCAATCGACGCCGGCGCAAGCCGGTGGACTTGGAGAAAATCTTATGCGACTCGCTCTTGGACAAAGCGCCGTTTGGGCGGTGGCTATCGGTCTTGCGTTCGCAGTCCAAGCGCACGCGGGCGATGGATGCTGCGCCCATTGCGGCTGTGCGGCCCCTTGCCAAAAGGTGTGCCGATTAGTGTGTGAAGAGAAAAAGATCGAAATCACTTGCTGGGGCTGCAAGACCGAGGAGTTTTGCCTACCTGGCCCCAGCAAACGCGGCTGCCGTCACTCGGAAACGGTTTGCGACTTGTGCGAAGCGTCTTGCGACAGCACACTGCCCCACGCAAAACCCAAAACGTTCGTCTGGACCGAGTGGTTTCCCAGCTGCGCCCGCATCTTCACGAAAAAGAAGTTGATGAAAAAGACCGAGACGGTCACAGTTCCCAGTTATAAGTGGGTGGTGGAAGACCTTTGCAACGTGTGCGAAGCGAACTGCCCCTGCGCGAGCGTTCCTCCGGGCGCCGACATCCCTCCGCCACCCGTCGCCGGCGCCAAAGTGAAGATCGCCCCCACCTCGCAGGTGTCACTGGAACCTGCGAGATAAGGCGCACGCCCACCACTTGGAATCGAGTTCCGTTACGACTCACCTTGCGGTGGCGTGTGTTGGCGCGATGCTCGCCCTGACAACGCGTCGCTTGCGGACCATGCAAGGCGGCTCCTTCCGTTTTCTGGGGTTCGAAACACGAACCCTTCACCGGAAAACGCGTGCTCAGGAGTCGCCATTTACTTGCGCGCCTTCTAGGCGGAGAGCATGAGCGGCGGTAAGCCGCTTTCCGCCACGGATTGGGTGAACTGCCTTCCATGCCGTTACTGTGACGCTCCTGCGTTTGGCGGCGTCGGCAGGGCTTACAACATTCGGGCGATTAGGACGCTTGCTTACGGCTTCCAGCCGGGCAATGCGGCGGCTTGTTGCACCCAAGCCGACATTTGTGCTTCGTCGAGCGGATCGTCTTCGTAAATGTCGATCCAGCGTGCGTTCTTGTCTTTGCCCGATCCGGGCGGGACCGGGCGGAGCGATGCGCCGGCAAAGAAAGTCACTTTAACGTAGCGGGTAAACACGTGGAACGAGAGGAACCAACCCTGCCCTTCGATCCCATAGAAGGGCGAGTTCCACCGCACCGCCTTGCGAACGTTGGGCACGTTGCGCACGATCAGGTCGTCGAGCCGCCGCCCTAAATCGCTCTTCCAACCTGGCATCGCCGAGATATACGCCTGCACCGGAGCATCGCCGTCGGCCTTAGCAATCTGGGGATTGCCGCCCGAGAGAAGGATGACTTTCTCGCCTTGCGCCTGGGCAGGTTTGGACTTTTTTGCATCCGCTTTCGCTTTTGTTTTGGACTTTGCCGGCGACTTCGACTTGGAGGCGCTGGCCCGAAGATTCTCGGCAACGGCGGCTTGAATCAAGGCTTTGAAGGCCTTGGCGTTGAGTTTCTCTCCCTCGCGGATATCGATGGCGCGCCGCGTCTTTCCGTCAAGGCTGGCGTTGAAAAGCCCTTGCGGGTCTTGCAGGTGAGCGCCGCGGGCAAAGGTGAGCTTGACCACCTGTTGATAGGTTTCACCCGTGCAGACGATTCCCGCATGAGACCACACAGGCACGCCCAGGGGATTGGTGGGCTTGGACCATTTCATCTCCTCGACGATATCCGGGTCGGCCTCATGGATCAGGCGGCGCACTTCCTTCAGGACTTCGGCGCGCCAGTCGTCGAGCCCTTGGAGTCGTTCGTCGATCCGTTGCGAGGCCGTCGGGTCCGCTGCACGCTTCACCTTGGCGTTCGATTGAGTTTGCGTGCGTTTCTTGGTCTGGTTTTTGACCTTCGGCGGCGACTTGGACTTGGCGGCCGTCTTGGGCGGGCTACCGGCGTGCGATGCATCCTTGCTTTTCCGCTTCGCCTTGCTCTCGGTCATCATGCGTCCTCTTTGTGTGAGATTTTTCGACGGCCACTTCCGGCGTTCTTCCGAACACCCGTTTAGCGCATCATCGTAGCGGAATGACGCGGGCTCCAACGGTCTTACAGAAGTTGCGCATCCGGCGTTGGGCAGCAGGAAAGTGGTCGTAAAGCCACTGGGCGAGCGTTGGAATCATACCGCGGGGGGCAGTGTCCTCAGCGCTTGCTTATGTGTCAAGCGGAATTAAGCCTTGTGCGGGTAGCGATCGCGACTCATGGAATTGGCCTCCGCCGTAGCTTGACGCCGCAGGGGAGCAATTGCCGGAAGACGGACAAGCCACAGCCGCTCTTGAATGGACTACTCTGGCAATTTGCGCTGGTCCAAACGCTCACCTTGCGGTGGGCGGACGGGAAGTTCCAGCGCGCCAGATTCCTAAAGCTCACGGAATAGTTGCGTACGAAGCTGGGCGATCTTCTCTTGATACGCAGGCGCCTCGATCAAGTTGTGGCGTTCAATAGGATCGGTAGCCAGATCGTGGAATGAGTCAATATCCCAAACTCCGTGGTAGTAGACGTATTTGAAGCGTTCGGTGCGAATGGCGAACATGGTTGGCGTCGCCGGGAAGTTCCACTCCCAGTGGTACTCATACAGGATGTGTGTGCGCCAGTCGCTGACCGGTTGACCTTGCAGGAGCGGCAAACAAGAACGGCCATCGAACGGCGGCACGACTTGGTCGCCGAGTTTCTGAGGAGCTTCTACCCCCAATGCGTCGAGAAGGGTGGGAGCCAGGTCGATGTTCTGCACCATACGCTCCACAACCGCGCCAGCCTGGAGACGGCCAGGCGCCCAAACGAGCAGCGGCACACGAATGGACGTTTCGAATGCATCGCGTTTGTCATAGAAGCCATGCTCGCCAAGGTGAAAACCGTTATCGCCCATGTAAATGACCATGGTGCTTTTGGCAAGCCCGGTGTCGTCCAGGTAACGCAGGACACGGCCCAGGTTCTCGTCAATGGAGTGCACCGCCTCGGCGTAGGAGCGGTAAAGATCATCGAGGTTGGGGACAGGATCTTTGTCAAACGGCCCCGTTTCCATGTGGTCAATGCCGTGGATCGAATAGCGGCGCTGCCGCACCCAGTTGGGCTGCGTGCGGTAATTATGCTCGGTCCGGGCGCGCGTTTCGGGATAATCAATAGGCTTCTTGGCGTACCGGCCCTGGTGACGCGGAGCGGGCTGAAACGGGTAATGCGGCGCTTTGAAGGCCAGGTAAAGGAAGAACGGCCGTGCGCCGTCGCGCTGGTTCTTCAGGTAATCCAGCGCCAAATCGGTAGCAACGTCGGTGTCGTACCCAGGGAACTGCTGGCGCTGACCGTTCACGTTGTAAACCGGGTCGAAGTATTCTCCTTGCCCTTTGTAGGAAGCCCAATAGTCAAAACCAGGGCGGGGCCGATCGTCGTCGTGGCCCATGTGCCACTTGCCGATGAACGCTGTCTGTACGCCAGCCTGCTGGAGAATTTGCGGAAAGAAGATTGTGCCCGGCGGCTCTGGGTTCTGGTTGTCGACAATCCGGTGATGGTGCATGTAGCGGCCAGTCAAGATGGTCGCCCGGCTAGGGGAACAAAGCGATGTGGAAACAAACGCGTTGGCTACATGCACGCCTTCCGCCGCCAAGCGATCCAGATTCGGCGTTTCCAGCCATGCCGGGGAGTTCGGGTGAAAACCGAGAAAATCGTAGCGGTGGTCATCGGCAAGAATGAAGATCACGTTGCGAACGAAGGGCTCCGCCGCAATTGCCGACGCAGCGAACAGCAGCGACAATATCGCAAGGCAACCGCCAACGTACTTTTGGCTCATAACCATCGAACGACCCCGTACGATTTTCTAGCAAGTTGACGAAGCAGCAGGGCAACACGTCAGCAACACCCCGCGGCGCTGGCTTGGCGATTAAGGAGGCGGTTCGGCTTCGGTCGCCGCGAGTGCTTGCCGAACATGCTCGTCCGAAGCAAACAGCGCCGAGAAAACCAGGCGGATAATCCCTTCTTTGTCGATCACAAAAGTGACTCGTTCAGGCACCAAGCCCAGCTTCTTGGAGACGCCGTAGGCTATGCGGAGAGAGCCATCGGCGTCGCTGATCAGCGGGAACGGCAAGTTGTAGCGAGTTTTGAACGCTTGATGACTCTCCGGGCCGTCGCTGCTGACACCAACCACTTCAAATCCGGCCTTGGTGAACTGTTCGTAGGAGTCCCGGAACGAACAGGCTTCTTTCGTGCATACAGGCGTTCCATCCTTCGGATAGAAGAACAAGACCAAGCCGCGCTGCCCCAAATAGTCGGCCAAACGCACAGCGACGCCGTCGGAGGAGACCGCCGAGAACTCGGGGGCGCGATCCCCAACTTTCAACCGTGGCATGGCTCTCGTTCCTCAAAGAAGGTTAAGAACGCGAATTTGGACGAACCGTCGCTCGGAGACGCACACGTTTGTAGGTGTAGGGGCGCTTGATAGGCTTATGGATCGGTTCGCGCACGGTTCAGCGCGACCGCCGCTTCGCCGAGTGCTCGGCCAATGCCCAGCATCGTTCGGGCGCTTCCGAGATAGTGATACGGGTAGTCGCTCCCAACCCGATTCCATTCGTCAATGTGTTCACGCCAGCCCTTCTTGAAGACGGCTTCGGCCTCGGTATCCCAGAAAACATCGGTCTTCACCAAGGCCACGTTGCCTTGAAACTCGGGTAGATCGAGCACGGCCGCTTGAGCCTGTTTGAACGTCTGGATGTTCACGTTCGGATTCATTCCCTCGACTCCCATCTGGCCGATGATGAATGGCAGGTCGGGCGTGTGAAGATCTTTGCGGACATCGCGAATGAAATACGCCAAGTTCGCGGTGTACTCGGCCGTGTATTCTCGATTAATCATGTCGTTCCATCCTTGAAACCAAACAAAGCCCGCCAGCCGATACCCCTGCCCTTGATAGTCGGGGAAGTGTTGCCGAAGATTCGCCAGGGTTTCGTTCACCTCTTGAAGCATCTCGCGGTAGGAAGCGCCGAACTGCTCCTGGACCTGCTGGAGCGTCGTTTCTGGTTGTCGGCGCCGCTGATCGGCAAGCATTTTCTCTAGCACTTCGGTCGCCGGTAAACCAGCGCTGGGCGAACGAAAATCGCGGTATAAACTGCGTCCACCCCAAGCTGTCTTGATGAGCAGCACCTGCTCGTCAAAGTGATCGCCCACCACCTGGCCAAACTCCAACTCGGGGCCAATGCAGTTCGGCGATCCATAGCCTACGGTCAGCTTGCCTTTACGGCCAAAGAACTTGATCCACACGTCGTCTCGTTCAATCCACTGGCCATCGCGTCGCAGGTGCTGAAACAAGTTCTGCGTGGCGGGCTGCTGAGCCTGGTACTCCAGTAGCGACAGCTTTGCCTTACCTTCCATATTGGATTGCCCCGCAAGGATGAACACTTGAATGGGCTTTTGCATGTCGGCCGCCTGTGCGCCTGCCGACAGAAACAAAAACAAAGGAAGGCAAAGGAGGAAATACTTGTTCATGGGCGAGGCTATCTCTACGAGGTCAATCTTCGCGGCGTGAGGAGGGCTACAAGCCTCTCGACGCCCTACCTGCTGGTTGACGCCGCCGAAACGCTGACGGCTCGCGAGTGCTACTGTACCTGCTGAGTCTCGCTTGTCCAGTTGTGTCAGGGGGAACGGCCCCCGTATTCCCTAGGACGCGATGCTTTTTCTTTGGAAGGGGTGAAGCTCCTTACGGCGCCCCACCATGGGCGAAATCGTGTATCCGACCGATTGAGGCCGTGTAACGTCGGAAAACGCCCGTGGCAAAAAAATTGAAGCTCTTGGCGTGGGCGTGACCAAACGTGTCCGGCGGGTTCCGATAATCCCTGCACACAAGCCAACGAGATTGGCCCGTTTCCCTTCCAACCAAGGAATGTAAGATGCTCGTCCTCTCCCGCAAGATGCAGGAAACAATCGTGATCGATGGCGGCCGCATTGTCGTCAAAGTCATCAGCGCCCGAGGGAAAGCTGTGCGTATTGGCATCCAAGCGGCTTCCGATATACGCATCCAGCGGGGAGAGCTCGTGTTTGACAACGACTTTGAAGCAACTTCGGAGGAAGTGGAAAGCCCTTTCTACGTAAGCGAGCATTAGCCGAGTGCACAGCCCCCTAGCTACGGGGCGCACAGGGAGCGTCGTGCCCCTCTTGGAACATGGCGCGACGCTTCCTTCGGTCATCCCTTGAGCCGCCAATAGCGCGACCTCCGCTAACGACTTCTCCTCACGGCTGCGCAAGCCTCGTCCAATCGTCACTGTCCGCCTTGGCGATGCGCCAATGCCGCAACACCACGGCGTTGGCGCGCCGCATCACGCGGCCTCTTCCATACCACCACCAGCGGCATGAGGGGCAATTGCTTCTCAATTCCCGAGGCGCATTGATTTGGCCGCTCCCCTTGCCAAGAATGGGCGTCGTTGATTGCCCAGATGGCAACCCAATACAGCGCCCGATATGGGTTGGAACGTTCAACAGCGGAGTAATTGCATGTGGCGTGTTTTCCTCATTTTCGCCGTTCTGACGAGTACGACGGCGGCGCAAGAACCCGAATACATCAATCCCCTACCGGCAGATCCGCCCTACTATCGCGTACGTTATGAAGGCTCATCCAAGCCGGGCGAATTGGTTTATCCAGTAAGCTACACCATGTGGGTCCCGCCTGGGGTCAAGACGCTACGCGGGGTGATTGTGCATCAACATGGCTGCGGCGTCGGTTCGTGCAAATCGGGGCAGACGGGAGCCCACGATCTCCACTGGCAGGCGCTAGCGAAAAAGCACGCCTGCGCGCTGATCAGTCCTGTCTACGAGCAACCTGAGCAGGCCAATTGTCATTTGTGGTGCGATCCTCGCTTTGGGTCCGATGTAGCTTTCCAAACCGCGCTCCGCGATTTGGCCGCCCAATCGGAGCATCCAGAAGTGGCCACCGTACCGTGGGCGTTGTGGGGGCACAGCGGCGGCGGCTATTGGGTTGGCGCCATGACGCTATTGCATCCAGAGCGAGTCGCCGCCGCTTGGCTGCGGTCAGGTACGCCGCCCGTAACCGAGACCGAAGGCAAGCCGGCGCCACTTCCCATCTCCGACGCGGCTTGCCAGGCGCCAATGATGTGCAATCTTGGCGCGCAAGAGGGCTTTTCCGATCGAACAGGCCGTTTCGCGGGAGTATGGCCAGCCACCGAAACCTTTTTTACCACCCTGCGCAGCCGGGGCGCTCTCATTGCGGTTTCCGTCGATCCGTTGTCGAGCCATGATTGCGGCAATCAGCGCTATCTGGCGATTCCGTGGTTTGACGCCTGCTTGGCGGCACGCCTTCCCGCCACGAACGGTGAACCGTTGCGTTCACTTTCCGAACGTGACGGCTGGCTGACGCCGCTTCCTTCGCCCGAGAATGACCTGACGGCGCCCGTTCCCGCCTCTCAATTTTCGGGAGCCCGCGAGCGTTCGGTGTGGTTGCCGAACGAGGCGATTGCGACCGCCTGGGTGCAATACAGTAGAGACACCCAGGTGACCGACGCGACGCCTCCACCGGCGCGACCAATCTCCGGGTCAACGGAAATGTGCTGACGTGGTCTGCCGAAGCCGATCTTGAAAGCGGCCTCGCCTATTTTGTCATTGAGCGCGACGGGCAAGTCCTGGCGAATGTTCCTGAGCGCCCCAGCAACCCGTTCGGCCGCCCCCTATTTCAGAACCTCTCCTACAGCGACACTCCAACGCAACCACTTGCGGAAATGCGTTTTGTCGACACGACCGCGCAGCCTGGAAAAAACTATGATTACCGCGTAATTTCGGTCAATACTGTCGGGCTGAAGTCCCAGTAGAAACCGCTAAGCTCGTCGCCAGCGCATTTTCGTCCGCAAGCAGAAGCGGACGGCAAAAGCAATACAGCAGAAGCAGGCGGCGTCTTGCATCGCCTGACTGGACGACTGGGCCTCATAATTTAGCAAGTACACGGCAAACCGCAGAACTCGGCGATGAGCAGGTGATTGGCGGTCTATCGCCCTCATGCCATTAGCGCTCCGTTTCCGACTAACCCTTAGGCCAACCGATGGAAGAAACCCAAGTCAATTAATCAGATTTTTTCACGATTTTCTCTTTACCTGTTCAAGCATTCATACCGAAACTGGGCTTTTCTTTGCGAGCCATTCCGTAGAGACTCAGGGCATTAGCAAGCCCACAACCGCCAGCTTATGACGGACGGAGTGTAAAACTCGGAGGATTACCCATTTCAAAAAAGGAAGTGAAACTGGGAACTTAAGCTCCAGCGTTAGGTTCTAAGGCTTCACTTACCGGGAATGCGGCGGTAGTCTGAGAAGTCGACATCCCCTTCCACTGCGGTAAACCGTCCTTCACGCCGGCCCTCCTGCGATACCCTCGCCAGCGAGTAAGCTCGCCCACCTCCTTAACCGTTCGTCGGAGAGTGCGAGTTTTTCAACCTCCCCGGAGTCGGCGGCACTAACCGTCTCGACGACCAAGCGTCGGCGTCGCGTAGCGCGCCGAGAAAGGATGGAAAGACCTCGATCGGCGCAAGAGAACGCCTCTAACGCCCAACGCATGGCGACTATGTCTCGCTGCCGATAGCGAACGGACTAGCTTCGCCCCATTCCGTGCGGTGCATCGACCGCGGGTGAATCATCGCCAAGCGTTCCTAGGGAGTTCTCTAGATCCCGGCTTAACGCCGCTACAACGGTAGGCAAGGCAGCGCAGCCAAAGCAGCCTCTTGCCCCTGCAAGGTGAGCCGTTTTGGAGGGCGGAAAGCACGATCGCCCCACGGCGGAGTCTCACTCCGCCACCAAGCAAGCAAGTGTACTCACAGCCGGCCAATGCGCCAGGAAACAATCCATGGAGGAAAGAGACGCCAGCGCCGTAAACCGAGAAACCGCATGGCCAACCGAGGCCCAGTGTCGCGCGTTGATCGAAAGGAGCAGCGACGGCCTTCATTTGGTAAGCGCCGCCGGGATCCTTTTGTTCTCTAGCCCTTCGATCGCCGCCATTAGTGGACGCACGCC
>CAYWIS010000086.1:0-12386 GCA_964458385.1 uncultured Pirellulaceae bacterium | reverse complement strand
ACGCCGGCAGAAGTGGCGGGGCGCAACTTCTTTGAATGGCTGCACCCAGATGACGTCGGCGAAATTCACGAAGCGTTCGCCCGCTTCGTGGAGACCCCCGGCGGCGAAGTCACCAGTCAGTGCCGATATCTCCACAAAGACGGCTCTTGGCGGTGGGTCGAGGCGCGCTGTACGAATCTGCTGGATGCGCCCGAGATCCGCGCCATCGTCTGTGTGGTTCGCGACATCAGCGAACAGCACAGCGCGGCTCAGATGCGCCCGCATCTGGCGGCGATTATCGAGTCCACGGACGACGCCATTCTGAACATCGATTCCGCGGGGATTGTCCAAACTTGGAATCCCGCTGCTGACCGGATGTTTGGGTATTCCGCAAGAGAGGTCTTAGGCCAATCGATCCTCAAACTCATCCACCCCGACGAGCGCAAATCCCTAGCGCGACATATCCGCCACTGCACACAGGGCGGACGCCTCGATTCATTTGAACTCCGGGGGTTACGGAAAGGCGGAGCGCCCCTCGAGGTAACGGTCAGGCTCTCCACCTTGGGCGAGTCGCGCAAGGGAAACGCCGGAGTGTGCGTCATCCTTCGCGATATTACGTCGCAAAAGCAGACGGAAGAAACATTGCGGAAGACCGAGGAGCAATACTGGACGCTCGCCGAAAGCATTCCGAAGTTGGTTTGGATGTCTAAGGCGGATGGCAGCGTGGAATACCTAAACCAACGCTGGCGCGACTACACCGGCATCCCTCCCGAAGGGTTCGAGGACGGACAATGGACCAAGGTCGTTCATCCCGACGACTTGCCCCAAGTTCAGGCTGCCTGGGATAACGCGTTTCGGACCGGGGAATCCTATGAAGTGGAATTCCGCATTCGCCGGGCCGACGGACAGTACCGTTGGCACATCGCCCGGGGGATCCCTCTTCGCGATGAAGCGGGACACGTGGAGCATTGGTTTGGCGCCGCCACGGATATTGACGGCCAACGGCACGCCGAACAAGCTCTGCGGGCGAGTGAAAATCGCTTCCGGGCGATGGTTGAAAAAAGTTTTGAAACCATCATTCTCGTCGCGGCCGACGGCGCTATCCTTTACCGCAGCCCGGCGGCGTCCAACGTCCTGGGCTATAGCCACGAGGAAGACATCGGCCGCTGCGCGTTTGACCTACTCCACCCCGAGGATGAGGCGGAAGTACGCGAGAAGTTTGCAAGACTTCTTGCCACACCGGGCGGCTTTGAAACTTCGATCCTTCGAGGCCGACATAAAGATGGCTCCTGGCGTTGGCTTGAGGCGATAGCAACGAATCTGTTGCACGACCCGAGCGTCAATGCCGTGGTGGTGAACTTCCGAGATATCACCAGCCGCCAACAGGCCGAAGAGGAGAACCGAAAACACCAAGAGGTTCTTCAGACGGTGTTCGACCAGATCCCGGTCATGGTGTGCTTCTTTGACATGGCGGGGCGCCTGCAAATGGTCAACCGGCACTGGGAGTCGGTATTTGGTTGGACGCAAGAAGAGGCCCGAGGACGCGACATTCTGGCCGATCTTTATCCCGACCCGGAGTATCGGAGCCTCGTCCGCGGCTACATCCAGAACCCGCCGCCGGGCTGGGCGGAGCTTCGTACTCATACCCGCGACGGCCGCACGCTCGATACGCTTTGGGCGCACGTTGTGTTATCCGACGGCACGAGCATTGGCTTTGGCCAAGATGTGACCGAAATGCGGCGACTAGAAGCTCAGCTCCGCCAATCGCAGAAAATGGAGGCTCTTGGAAAACTGGCGGGCGGCGTAGCGCATGACTTCAATAATCTTCTGACGGTCATTAGCGGATATAGCGAGATCCTGTTGGAGGAACTGGCGGAGGACGCTCCTAGCCGGGAGCCCGTGGAGGAGATCGCCGCCGCGGCTCAGCGAGCCGCCGCGTTCACGCGGCAATTGTTGGCGTTCAGTCGCAAGCAAATGCTGGCGCCCAAAAAGCTTGACCTCAACAACACCATTCGGGAAGCCGAAAAGATGCTCCGCCGAGTTATCGGCGAAGACATTCAACTAGAGACATCGTTTGCTCCGAATTTGGCGCCGATTACGGCCGACCCCAGCCAGTTGGAGCAGGTGCTTCTCAACCTTGCCGTCAATGCGCGCGACGCCATGCCGCAAGGCGGCAAGCTGCTGATCGAAACAGAACTCGTGGTGTTCGATGAATTCTCCCCAACCATTCCCGCCGATGTAAGCCCTGGGCGTTACGTCCTCCTGACCGTGACCGATACCGGTTGCGGCATGAGCGAAGAAATCCGCCGCCACGCGTTTGAGCCGTTCTTTACGAACAAGGGCCCTGGAAAAGGAACCGGATTGGGACTCGCCGTTGTGCATGGCGTGATCAAGCAGAGCGGAGGCCACGTGGAGGTCTTCAGTGAATTGGGGAAGGGAACCAGTTTCAAAATCTTCCTGCCTTGCGTTGAATCGGTCGAACAATGGGAAAGCCCTCTTACCGTTGTTCCGCCTGTTCCCCGCGGAACCGAGACGGTCCTGCTTGTTGAAGATGAAGAAGCCGTGCGCGCCTTCACTCGCCGCGTGCTGCAAAATTGCGGCTACACCGTGTTGGAAGCCAGCAACGGCGAGGAAGCAATGAGCCTGTGCGCCGACTTGCAAGCACCCTTTCATCTGTTGCTCAGCGACGTGGTCATGCCGGGGCTCGGAGGACGCTCGCTCGCCGACCAGTTGCTGGCGAAATATCCTCAGATGAAGGTCCTATTCCTCTCGGGATACGCCGACGACGCTGTCATGCGGCACGGGGTGCTGCAAGAGCAAACGAATTTTCTACAGAAGCCGTTTTCTCCGATCGCTCTGGCGAGAAAAGTCCGGCAAGTCCTCGACGCAAAGACCTAAGAATTGTTCGTCCCCGAAAATTCCAAAACTCCCAGGCTCGGCATTCCCGATTCTGCTTGGTGTTCCGCAAGGGCTCCGGTCCGCGTTACGCACGATCTCTCGATTCCTACCCCACCCCTTCGTTTCGGGCGGACCGCCCCACTATGCGTGCGAAAATAAGCTAGGGTTGCATTATCAGATCCGCTATATCATTGTTTTCGAAAGCAAGCCCCATGTTCGCGCCACAGCTTCGGGCGTTAGTTGTTGATGATGAGCTTCAAGTGCGAAAGCTCGTAGGCCGGGCCCTCGCGAAAGAAGAATTTGCGTGCGACTATGCGGCCGACGGGATCGAAGCGCTCGAACACGTGGTTGAGACGCATTACGACCTGGTTGTGACCGATCTTCGCATGCCTAATCGGCACGGCTGCTCCCTCGTGGGGGATTTATTGCGGCTTCCGTCTCGGCCGGTAATCGTGGTTTTGACGGGGTTCGCCGAGCCAACTTTGACCAAGGCTTTGATCCGCCGCGGTATCGACGACATCGTGTTCAAGCCGGTCAATTTCGCCGCGTTCGGCGCTAAGGTAAAAGGCCTCGTCCAGCGGCGCTTTCAGTCCAGCGCCTGGTAAGGGCAGGCCGTCGCGCCAACGGCGTTCAACGAAATCGGCGCTTGGTTCAGAGCTACCGCAACCGTTTTTCTTTCCCCGTCTACGAATCGTAACTGGCTTTTGGCATGCGGCCGCTGGCCGTGCCAACGTGCGGACCGATTCGCCTCTTTTCTCAATCCATCTCCCGAGGATCGGAGATTCTGCGCGCGTAGCGTCGATTTCGCCGTGTGACGTGAGCGGCATTCGCTCAAGGTCTTCAGCGATAAGCCTGACTGGTAACAATTCCTGAAGACCATCCGTCAATTCAGACATTAACGTCCTATATTTGCTGCATAGCCCCAGCAGTAGCTACGGCGGCGGTTGTAACGACGAAGTGGAAGAATGCAAATGTTCTTATGAGTGGGCGTATCTTGATTGTGGACGACGACCTGCACGTTCGGTGCTGTGTTCAAACGGTTCTGCGTCGGTATGGATTCGAAGTCTGCTGCGCCGCAGACGGCGACGAAGCCCGTCTGCTCATCCAGCAGCAACGTCCTGACCTGATTATTACCGACTTGGCCATGCCGCGGCTGAATGGATGGGAATTGGCGGCCCGCCTGCAAGGAAACACCGCAACGGCGGATATTCCCATCATCGCAATTTCCGGGCGCGACGTTAGTTCCTGGCGCGACACGCTCGAAACGCGCGCAGAGATTGGCGTTTGCCTGTCAAAACCGTTCAGCTTTCGGCGGCTTGCCGAATTATGCAAACAAATGCTCGAATCGAATCCCGGCCCGACGACGGCATAAGCGAGCGGCGCCGACAACGCCAAAAGAACTGCGTTTGACGCCTTAGCAACGATGACGTAGTTTTTATGCATCAAGGGCTATCGGCTGCCTGTATTTTATCGTCCCCAGGCAAACCTTAGACATCCCTCGTCTCGGGCAAGGGAGAGTGGGGGCCGACTGCTCGCCAGTCCGACGCGCATCGGAAGGGAATCTTTCACTCCTAAGGGAATTCAACGTGAATCTTGTGGCGGCAGATCGGATTGCGCAGGGCATGCGTGCCTTCTCGCAAGCCACAGCCTGGTGCGCCGGTCTGGTCGCCACGTTCGCCCTGGCAGGCTGGTTCTGGGACATTACGATTGCCAAATCGTTCGCGCCGAACGGTGTGCCGATGAATCCGGCCACGGCGCTGACGTTTCTGTTGGCGGGGGCGTCCTTACTTCTTCTGCGCGAGGGTGTTTCGCTTCCTCATCGGCGACTCGGCCTGTTTCTGGCGGGAACAGTCGCCCTGGTAGGCTTGCTCCGACTCGGCGGCTACGCCCTAATTTGGAGCTTTGGCTTGGACCAGGTCTTGTTTCGGTCCAAGCTCAACGGAAACGTAATGGCGCCCAACACCGCCTTTTTCTTTCTCCTGATCGGTTTAGCTCTGGCGGTGTTGGACGTACGCCCACGGCAACGAGCACGCCCGACCGACATCCTGGCGCTTATTGTCTGCTTGGGCTCATTTCTCTGCCTGGTGGGATATCTCTACGACGCGCAAGCTTTGTACGGCGTCGCACCGTACATTCCCATGGCCGCCAATACCGCAGCGCTCTTTCACCTTCTTTCCATGGGAATTTTGGCAGCGCGGCCAGGCGGCGGCCTAGTAAAGGTTGTGGCCGATCCGGGCATTGGCGGAATGACCGTGCGGCGACTTCTAGTGACCGCGCTGGTTGTGCCCTTGCTATGCGGGTGGTTACGTCTCTTGGGAGAACGGGCGGGGTTATATGGCGCCGCATTTGGCGTCGCGCTGATGGTCGCTTGCAGCACGGCGATCTTCACCGCGGTCGCTTGGTGGACAGGCGCAGTGCTAATGCGCATCGATGCGCAGCGACGGCGAGCCGCTGAGGCGTTAGAGCATTCCGCCGCCGAGATTCGTGATCTCTACGACAACGCGCCGTGCGGTTATCACTCGCTGGACGAGAACGGCGTCATCATCGCAATCAACGCCACAGAACTGCGATGGCTAGGGTACAGCCGGGAAGAAGTCGTCGGCAAGCGAAAGTTCGTAGACTTCGTTTGCCCCGAACACCAGCACCGTTTCTTCGAAGCCTTCCCGCGATTCAAAATCGAGGGACAGGTCAACGGTTTAGAATTCGACATTGTACGCAAAAACGGCGAGGTGCTGCCGATCATACTCAACGCCACGGCGGTGTACGACAGCGAAGGCCGCTATGTTGCGAGCCGCACCACCTTGTTTGACAACACAGAGCGGCGCCGGGCCGAAGAAGCGATTCGATTGCTCAATGCGAACTTAGAGCGACTGGTGTCGCAGCGCACCGCGGAACTGGCTGAATCGAACCGCGCTCTGCAAGCAGAGATTCAGGAACATCGTCGTGTCCGGCAGGAGCTAGCGGCGACCAACCGCGACCTGGAGCATAAGAACCAGGAAAACGAGATGTTCGTATACAGCGTCTCGCACGACCTGCGTTCACCCCTGGTCAATCTGCAAGGATTCAGCAACGAGCTGCACGAGGTTTGCAAAGATATCCGCCAGTTAATTGCTGAAAATCCGCTTCCGCCCGAACTGCAGCAGAAAATCTTGGATTTGATCGACCGCGACGCCGCCGAATCCATCCGCTTTATCCAGACGGCCGTCAGGCGCTTAAGCAACATCATCGACGCTTTACTCCGTCTCTCGCGCGCTGGCCGCGTGGAGTACCAGTGGAGCCAGGTCGATCTACCGGCCGTGATCGAACGCATCCTGGATGCGATGAAAGTCACAATCGATGCGCGGCAAGCGACGGTGGCCGTTGGCGAGCTGCCAACGATATGGGGCGACTCTACGGCGGTGGAACAAGTGTTCGCCAACCTGATTAGCAACGCCGTTAAGTACTTGGCCCCGGATCGCCCCGGAAAAATCGAAATCGGCATGCGCAAGGACGCCGATCATCCCACGCATGTCACGGTGTATGTCGCGGACAACGGCTTGGGGATCCCCGAAGGGCAACGAGCCAAGGCGTTCCAGGCGTTTCAGCGCTTGCATCCCGAGATAGCGCCAGGCGAAGGAATCGGCTTGACCATTGTACGCCGCATTGTCGAGCGGCACGGCGGACGAATTTGGATCGAATCAGAGGAGGGGCTGGGAACCACGTTCTGCGTATCCTTTCCCGTCTTGGCCCACTCCCAGGCGCAAGACCGCGGAACATTCTTGAACACAGAAAGGACTGCGGATTATGCCCCAACAACCACTCATTATTGTGCTGGCCGAGGACGATGACGGTCACGCAAACCTGGTAGAGCGAAACCTGCGCCGTGCAGGCGTAGTCAACGAAGTCGTGCGTCTGAAAGACGGACAAGAAACGCTCGACTTCATTCGCGGTCAAGGGAAATTCGCCGATTGCCCCGCCGCTGGCCCGTTACTCTTGCTGCTCGACATCAATATGCCGCGGGTAGACGGCGTCGAGGTGTTACGTCAGGTCAAGGAGGATCCGGCGACGGCAAGCATGCCCGTGATTATGCTGACCACCACCGACGACCCGCGTGAAGTCGAACGTTGCTATCAATTAGGGTGTAGCGTCTACATTACCAAGCCGGTGGAATACGAAGCGTTTGTCGAGGCGGTCAAACGCCTGGGGTTGTTCCTCCAAATTGTCAACGTACCCGAGGTGAAAGCGTAAAACTCTGGCAGGAGCCCATCTATGGCAACGAGCGAACCGGCGACAATCTTAGTGGTGGAGGATGATCCCGGCGTTGCTACGCTCCAGCAAAGGCGCCTGGAGCGAGCCGGATACCGCACCGTGGTTGTCGCCTCGGCCGAGGCGGCCCTCGAGGCGGCGCAGCGAACTACCTTCGATTTGATCTTACTGGATTATCGATTACCCGGCGGCGTCACAGGCATCGACCTCTACAAGCAACTCAAGCTGAGCGGGCGCGACGTGCCCGTAATCATGGTCACTGGTTTCAACGACGAGGCTACAATCATCCGCGCAATGCGACTGGGAGTGCGCGACTTTGTCACCAAGTCGCCTGAATATCTGGACTATCTTCCCGAGGCTGTCGCCCAAGTCCTACGGCAGGTGCGCCTCGAACGCGAGTTGAGCGAAAAGCAAGAACAACTGCGCCAAGCGCAGAAGTTGGAAGCGCTCGGAGCGCTCGCCGGCGGCGTGGCGCATGAGTTCAACAACCTGCTCCAGATCATCGCGGGTTTCTGTGAAGTGGTGCAGGAAGAGTTTCCGCCCTCGCACCAAGCGTATGATGACCTGGCGCAAGTCCTTAACGCCTGCGGCCGGGCCGCATCCCTCACCCGGTACCTGCTGACGTTCAGCCGCCGCCAGGAACTGAAGAAGGAGTATCTAAACCTCAATGCACAGATTGCCGATCAGGTGAAGATCTTGCGCCGCCTGATTGGCGAAAGTATCGAAATCCGCCTGCAATTAAGCGATGACGTCGGCATGCTCTACGCCGATGCGCCTTCGATACAGCAGATGTTGATGAACCTCTGCATCAACGCTCGCGACGCCATGCCCTCGGGCGGACGCCTGACCATCTCTACCGAAAGCATCACCTACGATGAGATCTTAGGCGAGGCGCCGCCGCGCTCCCCGTCAGGCCGCTACATGCGTCTGCGCGTGGCCGACACTGGGCAGGGGATGTCTCCCGAAATCAAACGACATGTCTTTGAGCCGTTCTTCACAACCAAAGAGGTCGGTAAAGGCACCGGGTTGGGGTTAGCCATGGTGTACGGCGTGGTTCAGCAACACGGCGGCGCTATACACGTCGAAAGCGAACTGGGCGAGGGAACAATCTTTACAATCGATCTGCCCGTTGTGGACGAAACCGTGGCGGCCCGCGCCGTTAAAGCCGCCGGCGCGCCGGGCGGCGCCGAAAAGGTGCTAATTGCCGACGATACACCTCAAGTCCGCAACCTTATGACGCGCATTCTAGAGGGCGCCGGCTATCAGGTTGTCGCGGCGATGGACGGCGTCGAGGCAGTCGAAAAGTTTACCGCCGAAGCGGACCAGTTTGACGCCGTCATTCTGGATGTCTGCATGCCTCGCATGAGCGGGCGCGAGGCGTGCGAATCCATCCGACGTCTGCGGTCAAATGTGGCCATCCTGTTCTGCACCGGCTATGACTCAAGCAGCGGCCTTGCCGAGTTTGCCCCTGAGCAAGGTTTTCCGTTGCTGGAGAAACCCTTTCACCCCAACGACTTACTGCGAACGCTGCGAGAAACGCTCGATAGAACAAGCTCCATCACTGCGGCGGCTCCCCCAACCTAGCGTCAACAACGGGATACCGCCGTTGTGGTCGTAAGCCACGGCCTCGCAACATCGTCGTACACATAGTGGCGTTGGGGAAGTCGCCCAAACTACCTTCCCCCCCGCGTTCTCACGGCGGAGAACCAAGCGGCGGAAAAAAACCGGGATCGCATTCGCATCGGCAGAGTTAGCCAGCCGATACTAACAACGATTGCGCACACATACAAACTCGGCGCAGAGGCGGGCTGGCGCCTACCAGACAGGAGTGGACGATGATTGTCAAGCATCGCATCGCGGTGCTCTTGGCCGACATTACGCGCGCAAGCCATGTGGTGGGCTTGATTGAGAAATTAGGGGCCCACGCCATACTTGCGACGGGTTCCGACGATCTTTACCAGGCGTTGAATCAGCACCCGGTCGACCTGATCGCGATCGATCACAAGCTGAGCGGTTTCCTGAACGGCCTGGAGATTCTCGAGCGGTTGTTTAGCGATCTCCTGCGCCCCGCGACCGTCCTGATTGGCGAGCTGACCCCAGAAGAGCATCAGCGCGCCGAGATGATCGGCGTGCAGGCGGTGCTCCCCCCAAATTCAACACCCGAGCAAATCTGCCATCGCATTCGCCTGCAATTGAGCGATGCTCCGCAAAACGAAGAGGTAATTCCCGAGGTAGCCCGCCGCATCGTCCAACGGGCCGACTACATCCAACCGCTGCCGCAACTGCTGGTCAAACTCATCGGCTACCTCAACAACGACGACATCAACTCCTCGCAACTGATCCGCGACATTTCGGTTGATCCCCTCGTAACGGCCGATCTGCTCAAGTACGCAAACAGCAGCGCCGTGGGGCGCCGCCAAAAGACGGCGAAGCTCTCCGACGCGGTGAACTACCTGGGGCCCCGTAAATCCATTGGTGTGGCGATCTCCTCCGGACTGCTCCGCGCGCGGGGGAACTTAATGGGAGAGTTGTCTCCCCAAATGCGTCATTGGCATAGTTGCCGGGCCGTTCTTACCGCTTCCACCGCTGGCGCCTTTGCCGAACGGCTGGAGAAAATCTCGGAAGAATCGGCTTACCTTCTGGGCCTAATCCAAGATGTTGGCATCTTGGTCATGGCCCGGGCGTTTGGCGAGCGCTATGTCGATAACCTTCGACGAGTACAGCGCATCGCCGCGCTGCGACTTCCGTTTGTCGAACGAGACAGCTACGGCGTTACGCACGCCGAAGTCTCGGCGGCGCTGCTGCGCAAGTGGGAGTTCCCCCGCTCCTTTATTTCGCTGGTGCTGCGTCACCACGACACCGCGATGCACGACAACGCGGCCATTGACCAGCGATTCGTACGAACCATGCAACTGGGCGAAGCGCTAAGCGATCTTCACGACAATCGCTCGCCTCAGCGTTACTTGGCGCTCCGCAAGCTCCTGGAAACCTACGGCCCCGAGGCCGAAGGCGAATGCCGCCACTGTTTAGCAAGCGCCGTGGCGAAGACGTCGGAAGCGAGCATGGTGTTTGGCGTTCCCGCGCCCGAGGAAGGCGAACTCCAGGCGATGTTGCGCGATTTGGCGCAGCAGAACCACCTCACCCTGGCGGCCATGCTGGCCGACGAGGAAGAGCCGTGCGAGTCAACACAAGAAACCGCTTCGCCACTTGACGACCATCACGCCGCGAGCGTCAAGGTTCTGGTGATCGACGATGAACCCGCAGTCCAAAAACTCGTTGGCTCATTTCTTCGCGGAACGGAGTATTGCATTATCACGTGCGACAGCGTCGCCGAGGGTCGGCGCTTAGCCTCTCAGGCGGATCTGATTCTCTGCGACATCCATCTCCGTGAAGAAAGCGGAATCGCGCTGGTGCACGAACTTCGCAGCCAGCATTTCACCGGCCCCATTATCGCCATCAGCGGCGATAACCACCGCGCCACCGTCTTGAACTCGCTGCAAGCAGGCGTGAGCGATTACCTGCTCAAGCCGTTCTCCAAGTCGCAATTGCTCGACAAGCTCCGCAAGCATCGCGAATCGCCCCTGCCGACCGCAACCGTGTAATCCAAGTGCAAAACAACACGTGTCGATTGGGGCATGTTGTTTAAGCGCTGCGACGCCACGAACGATCGAACCCCGCGTGAGTGCGCCGAGTTCATTCTGCAGTGTTCCGTTGAACGGGTCGCAGATCGTTGACGACTTGCGCAGGCGACAATACGAGGCAAAGGCAATTCTCTTGTTTTCGGTAGGCGGTTCGTCTGCACGTAGGAGACGCGCCTCGTGGCAATTGGTCAGTTCTTCTCGCAACGGTTCGGCTACGGTGTCCACGCCCTGGCGTTCATCGCCCGCAAGCCGCACGGCGAACTGACAACGCTGCCAGAACTTGCCGCGTAGATGCGCTGCATTTGGCCCAAAGCCTCGGACACGTATCTCTCGAACGTAATTCAACGGATGGAGCGCGACCTGGAAAAGAAAGCCCAAGGTCAATTTAACCAGCCGTTCAAAGCAGGGAAGTCATTGACGCCCAATCAAGAGGCGCGTCAATGCAACGCGAGAAGCAACCGCATGAGGCAAGTTTTCCGAGTAGCCCCCCAAGTAATCATCATCACCCCAGATTGCGAGAACACAGTGCGAGGGCGCAGCGCGTTTGAGCGCTGGCGCCCTCGTACGCATATCGGCCCCGGCCAATTAATACGGAGCCGTGCCGGTCCCGGCGTCTTCTCCTGCATCAGGTTCACCAGGCGTGTCTGTGCCCCAATCATCGGCGCCGCCCGTTCCGTTAGTTGTTCCCGCGCCGGTATCGCCGGGGCCCGCGCTATTACGTTCACAGCCAGCCAATGGGGCAAGCAACAACGCCGCAAGCAAGAGCATTCCAAGCCGTTTCATTAACCGCTCCTTTACAAGCTGTTAGCAGTGGTTTCCGTCATCCCACCGCGGGTCCCATGGGTGTCTTACCCCGCCAACCACGACAGCGGAGCAAACAAAGACGATATAAGAGCTCGGTTGCAATCGCTGTACCGTTAACCTGCTTCGGCCCGTGTTTTGCTACTCGTGATGGCCTTCTAGGACGGCCCGCGAATCGGTTGGGCACGCGCGGAACACCGCTCCTTGGCGGCAAAATGCTTAAGGGTTTCCCCGGCGCTTAGCGCGCTAATGACCAACATGGCTTGAAACTGACCACGTTACCCATGACCGGTAAACTTGCGACCGTAACAAGACCACGGCTGCGCTGGGACGAAAAAACCAAGAGCTTCTTTTTGTCGCAAATCTTTCCACAAAATTGTGGCAGTTTGCGTGGCTTGAATTTGCCCGCGACGGCCATAGATTAACTCCGCACGCCAATGTGCGTCTCTGACTAGACCAAACTATATGGAGATGAACGTGTCTGGGCCTCACGCATTACCAGAGCATTGCGATTCCGCCGCCCCGCTGAACTGCCCCTTGGAGACGGCTCCCCGTTGCGACCTGGTGTACTTCCACCAGGAATGTCCGGCTTGTGGGCGAACCGCGCGAATTCTCGTCCGGTATCTCGGCTCATGCGTCACATGCAGCCATTGCCGACGCCCGTTTACCGCCCTGGATCCTGGAACTTTGCCCAAAGTATGGCGGCCCTCCACCTTGGAGCGGGCCGAACAGTTGCTGCGCTGTGTCGAGGAGTTCGCTGGCCAGTGTGACAATTAACCGCCGCGTCTGGGGGCGATTACCATCGATTCTCTGCTCGTCATC
>CAYWIS010000085.1:17522-23226 GCA_964458385.1 uncultured Pirellulaceae bacterium | reverse complement strand
GGCGAATCAGGTTCGCTTCGGCGCCGCTTAACGTCCGTTGGCCGCGCGTGGTGTGCCACATCGCCTACGTCTCCTTCCGTGAAAGAATTTGTCCGCGCCCACCGCCCAACTTCAACCTAACAGCGCGGGCGCCCCAATACTAGGAGCGCGATCGCAGACGCCAATCACTCTCAGAGCGAGCGATGGGCGAGCGATTAACGGTCGTGGCGACACAAACGCTCAGCAACGTGGGGCCATACCTGGATTGCTTTATGTAGCGGCGGCCCGTCCAGCGCCGGCATTTCGTTGGCGGGCGCCGTGGCGGCGGCAACTCCTCTTGCACAGTGGTCCGGCGCTTGCCCACCGAGTTTGGCGCGCGGGTCGAAGTGAGGCGCGTTCTTGGTGAAGGTTGGTTGGGAACTTAGGCGCCGAAGAGTTCGGTTACGGGTTGGCCGCGGCCGTCTTCAGTGGCATAGAAGGGGCGCTTCTCCACTTCAAAGGCGGTTTTGGGGCTGACGCCCATGGCGGTGAAGATGGTGGCGTGCAGGTCGGTTACGGTAATCGGTTTGTCGATAGCCACAAAGGGGCGCTCAGGGGCCGATGCGCCGTAGAGTTCGCCACGTTTCACGCCGCCGCCCCACATCATCACGCACGAGGCGCCGGTAAAGTGCCGGTGTTGGCCGTAGTGCTTAAGGGCCTGGAGTGTGTCGACTTTCTCGGTGGCCTGGTCTACGGCGTTGGAACCGGGCTTGCCTTCCATGATCATGTCGCGGCTGAATTCGCTCGCGAGGATCACAAGTGTGCGATTCAGCAGGCCGCGGCTTTCCAGGTCCAGAATCAACTGCGCCACGGGGCGGTCGATTTCCTTTTTCATCCGCTGGACCGTAGTGTGGCCGTTGGCGTGCGTGTCCCAGTTGAGGAAGGGAACGTACTCGGTGGTCACTTCGACAAACCGCGCTCCATGCTCCACTAGCCGCCGCGCCAACAGGCAGCCAAGGCCAAAGCGGCTGGTGTTGTATCGCTCGTAGCTTTCTTTCGGCTCTTGCGAGATGTCGAACGCGTGGCGCTCCTTGGCGCTGAGTAGGCGATGGGCGTTCTCCATCGACCGCAACAGGGACTCGCGCTGGAAGTCGCTCATATATTCCCGGTTGGGCGACTGGTCCACCAGCTTGCGGAAGAGCTTGTGGCGGTTAGCGAAGCGGCCGGGCGTCATTCCTTGGGGCGGCCGCACCGACTGGGCGGCTTGCTCGGGGAACGGCAGGTTCATCGGGCCGTACTCGCTGCCGAAAAAGCCGGCGGTGGTGAACGCTTTGAGTTCTTCCTGCTCGCCGACTCCTTCCAACCGCGGCCCACTGTTGATGAACGGCGGCATGACCGGGTTCAGCGGACCCAGCACCCGCGCTAGCCAAGCTCCGATATGCGGGCAAGCGACCGTTTGCGGCGGCACGTAGCCTGTATGCCAGTGGTACTGGTGCCGCGAGTGCAAGATGCTCCCCAAGTCGGGAAGCACATGCGAACGAATGAGCGTGCCCCGGTCCATCACGCTTGCGATGTGCTCCAGGCCGGCCGTTATCTTGATGTGATCCACCGCCGTGTCGATCGCCGGGAAGGTGCTTTCGACCTTGGCTACCGGCAAGCCGACCTCAAAAGGAACGTATCGCTTGGGGTCGAACGTGTCGGGCGCGGCCATGCCGCCGGCCATCCACAACAAGATGCACGAGTCGGCCGTAGGACGCGGATGTTCGATGTTGTGGCCGTCGGCGGCGCTCAGCAGACGCGGCTCGCCTGCCAGCAAGGTTGCGGCGCTGGCGGCGGCTAACTGTTGCAGAAACTCGCGGCGTTGTGGAAGGGGGTTCATAGCCATCCTCGTTCTTCGGAAGTTCCTTAAGAGAAACGGCGGCGGGTTAACGCACCAGTTGAAATTCGGGAAGCATGATGACGGCCCATAAGACGTCTTCCAAGGCGGCCGATGTCAGCTCGGGGCCGAGAGCCTCGGTCAAGGTGCGCCGCTCGTCGGGCGTCGGCTCGCGACAGAGGGCGAATTGATAGAGCCAGTCAATCAACTCGGCTGGCGACCGCCACTCCCGCGCTTGCAGATTGGCGGCGCCTTGCCGCAGGATATTGGCCAAGGCTTCGCCGTTGGACAGGTCAATCGCTTCGAGCGTGGTGAGCTCTTGCGGACGGACGCTCACAATCTGGTCGCGATTGGGCCGCCCAAGCGAACGCATCAGGAAGTCGCTTTTCAAGAGTGAGGCTCGCACCATCGGCTGCGCTTCCGAGGCGCCCCGAGTTAACAGCGACGCCAGTTCTTGCTTCAGGCGGTTCATCCACACCGCCTGACCTTGCGCTATGGCGGCGGGACGCCAATCGTCGGGCGGCTGTGCATAGGCGCCGTCGGAGTTGGGAAGCTGCGCGGTCCATTGCCAGGTGGCGTCTGACGCAAATGAGCCGGATTGCCCTTCGCCGTCGCTCCAACGTGCTTCGAAGAATAGGCCGGCGGGGTTGGGGCCGGCGCCGCCGTTCTTGGCGACAATTAAGATCTCGTTCTGCCCTGCTCGCAAGCCTGTTAACGGCACAAGGTCGGGCGCTTCCCAATTACTGCCGGCATGCAAGCGTCGCCCGTTCACGTAAAGCGTGTAGGCGTTGTCGCATGAGACGACGGCCGCGGCCGTGGTGGGCGCGGCGGGCAATTCCCAGAGCTTGCGAAACGCCACCGTCTCGCCTGCCGGCACGGCCGAGGCGTCGGCCCGCGACCAGATCCACACGCCGGTCACGGCCGTTGCTGCGGCTGCGGCGCTTCCGCCGCGCACCACGGGGGCGTCGTACTTCTGCGGCGCGGCCCCCGTGATCTGCCAGACGCAATCGAGAAACTGTTCGGCGGTCATGCGTTTGGAGCGGGGGCCTGCGTATTGGTAGCTGTTGGCGTCGGTCGCCTCGGTTACGCACTCGGCCTGCGACTGGTACGCCTGGGAGGTGGCGATCAACTCCAACGTCCTCTTGATGTCGTACCCGTTGTTTGCAAAGTATTCGGCCAGATAGTCCAATAGGTCGGCATTCCAGGGCTCGGTCTGCATTGCGTCGGTGGGATGTACAATCCCCCGCCCCATGAGGCGATGCCACAACCGATTCACCAGGGTGCGGGTGAACCGGCCATTTTCGCGGTGCGTCATTAGCGCGGCTAACTGCTTCAGGCGTTCGGGCTGCGGCGCGCGAGGGTCGACTTGCCCTAGCTCGTCAAACAACCACGCGGGCTGCGCCGTCTGGCCCGTTGGCTTATCGCAGCGGTGCAGCTCCAGCGGATGCTGGGCGTAAATCGCCGCCAGCCCGTAGGCGTCTTTCAAGGTCCAGCGGTCGATGAAGCTGTCGTGGCACGAAGCGCACTTGAGGTTGATTCCTAAAAACGCTTGCCCCACGTTTTGTGCGAACTGGATCTCGACGGTTTGCCCCGCGCTTACTTCGCCGCGCCAGCGAATGCCCTCGGCGAAGCCGGCGCTCTCGGGCGTTGGGGGCGCGATCAACTCGCGTACGAACTGGTCGTAGGGCTTGTTGGTCAGGAGCGCATCGTACAGCCACTTGGAGATTTGCTTGCGGCCGCCGGTGATGAAACCCGTGCCTGCATAGTCGTTTCGCAGAAGGTCGTTCCAGAACGTCAGCCAGTGTTCGGCGTAGTCAAGGTCGCGAGCCAGCAGCGATTGCACTAAACGCGCGCGTTTGTCGGGCGAGGGATCGCTTAGAAACGCCGCGCGTTCTTCGGGCGTGGGGAGCAGGCCGATCAGATCGAGCGAAGCGCGTCGCAGGAAAGCAGCGTCGTCCAGTGGGGCTGGCGCCTTGCGGCCTTGAGCGGCCAGGTGTGCGTCAAGAATGCGGTCGATGGGGTGATCGCGCCCCGCGGTTGGCGGCGGAAGCTCGGGCATGCGCGGCTTGAGCGGCGGTTCATAAAGACGCGGGCCAAGGTTGAAGCCCGGCTCCCACGCCAGCCCTTCGTCAATCCAACGAGCCAGAAGCGCGACTTGTGCGGCCGAGAGGGGTTCGCCTTCGGGCGGCATCCGTAGCGACTCATCGTTTGCAGTCACTCGCTCCAACAGTAGGCTTTGCCGGCTTTTTCCCACGACGACCGCTGCGCCGGATTCGCCGCCGGCCAGGATCGTTTCGCGCGTGTTGAGCGAAAGCCCGCCCTCTTTGCGCCCGCCACTATGGCATGCGCCGCAACGTTGCTTGAGTAGCGGAGCGATGTCGTGCGCGAAGTCGACTTCGGCTCCAGGGGCAAGGGACGAGTAGAGGATCACCAGCAGAAGGCAGGAGAATCTCATCGCAGGCGTGCAAATAGGCGAGAGGTGAGTTTCTCTCAATATAACCCAACAAGCCTGTGGTTGCCTCCCAAGGAGAATTGAACTGTCCTGTTTCCCCTCGTTTCTGGGGCTGGCAATGAGAGGGCGGGTCGATTCTGCGGCGAATCGGAGTAGAATCGCAATGTTTCCATGGGCGCTTTGGGCGCTGGATGACCGTAACTTCAACCGGGTTGAGACGTTATGCGGCTTTCGCTTGCTTTGTTTGTGCTTGTCCAGGGTATCGCAGTGACGCTCTCTGCGGGGGAACCGCCAGCGTATGACGATCCAGCGCCGCGGCGCTACGATCTGACGCAGCGGGCGAGCAAGATCGATCCTCGCGCGCAGGAGCATCCCGAGATCAACTTCGTCTTTACCGACAAGAACGGCAAGCCAGCCGATGTGCAACATGCGGTGGTCGATACCCGTGTGGCGCCACAGGGGAAGCTGGTTATCTGGCTGATGGGGCACAACCAGGGCTTGTTTGAGCGCATCGCCAGTTACGGGCTTCATGGCATTCAAGTGCATTACGCCAACGGCTGGTTCGGCCTGCTCGACCCCAAAGACCGCGACGATGGCGAAACTCTCGGCAAGATTCGTTTGGAGGCGGCCACTGGTGAGGATCACAGCCCGTTGGTTTCGATCCCGCGTCCTGACGGCATGGCGGAGCGGGCCTATCAGTTTGTGCGTTGGCTGGCGAAGGAGCATCCCCAGGGAAAGTGGGGGCAGTTCCTTACCGAAGACGGCCAGGGGCTGCGCTGGGATAAGGTGATTATGAGCGGCATCTCGCACGGGTCGACCACGGCGGCCCGCTTTGCCAAGCATCAGCGAGTCGACCGGGTGGTGATGTTCTCTGGCCCGCGCGATCAATTCGAATCTTGGCAGGGTTTCCCTTCGGCGACTCCGGCAAACCGCTTCTTTGGGTTCACGCACGTGTTGGACGGCGGTTGGACGGGCAACCATTATTGCCGGTCGTGGGAGATGCTCGGATTGCACGAGTTTGGGCCGATTGTGAACGTAGACGAAACGCCGCCTCCTTACGAGAATTCGCGCCGACTGATCAGCACGGCTGACGTTGACAATAGCCCCTCTCGCGCTCACTCGATGGTTGTTCCCGGCGGCGCGGCGGCTAAGGATGCCGAGGGCAAGTACATCCACGAAGCCGTCTGGCGGTATCTTTTCACCCACCCAGTTGAGCAAACAGGCAAGCCGACTCCCAAGGACCCTGGCTGCCAGGTGTCGCGCCGCCCGTGACACAGCTTCGGGAAAACTCAGCCCAGAACGCCGTGGGTTTATCTGGTGGCCCGTTGAGGGGGGCTGGGGAGATTGGAATTGCCGCGTCTGGCGATCTCGCTACAATCGCAGCCCCGCAGAAACGCCGCGGCGCCGCCGCGTGTGCG
>CAYWIS010000085.1:0-17512 GCA_964458385.1 uncultured Pirellulaceae bacterium | reverse complement strand
GATTATGCTTTTGCGAGCGAGTTGACTATGAAGCCTGCCCTTCCTTTTGCGGCGTGTCTCGTTTGGAGCGCTGCGTGGATGATTCCGACCACGCCGGCCGCGGGCCAGTTCGTGGAGCAGCCTGCATTCGGAGAACTGCA
The DNA here is from genome assembly GCA_964458385.1 of uncultured Pirellulaceae bacterium. Classification (GTDB taxonomy): domain Bacteria; phylum Planctomycetota; class Planctomycetia; order Pirellulales; family Pirellulaceae; genus JAHWKS01. The sequence continues at coordinate 17,372 of CAYWIS010000085.1, read as the reverse complement.
GACCCCAGAAGTGGCGATTGTCGAGTCGGCGCGGCAGGTGCTTGACGAAATTATGGCCATTCCGGCCAGCGAGATTCCCGCCGCGCTCTTAGCCGACGCGGAAGGAATCGCCATTGTGCCGGGGTTGGTCAAAGGCGGGTTCATTGTGGGCGTGCGCCACGGCCGGGGGGTTGTGGTGGTGCGCAACGAGCAGCGCGCCTGGAACGCTCCGCTATTCATCACGATTACCGGCGGCAGTATTGGTTGGCAGGCAGGGGTGCAAGCGACCGACGTGGTGCTTGTCTTCAAGACGAAGAACAGCGTCCAGGGATTAATGAACGGCAAGTTCACCATCGGCGGCGACGTGGCGGCTGCCGCAGGACCGGTGGGCCGGCAAGCACAGATGGCGACGGACGCGCGTCTTCAAGCCGAGATGTACTCGTACTCGCGCAGTCGTGGCTTGTTTGCGGGTGTCGCTCTGGATGGCGCCGTAATCCAAGTGGACGCACGCGCTAATGCCGCCTACTACAACACCCCCGCCGGAGCGCCTGGACAGCCGCAGCCGCTGCCTCCGTCGGCGCAGCGGTTATTGGAGCGGATTATCCGTTACACCGGGGGCGTCGTCTTGGCGCCCGAGGCGCCCATTCAAGCAGTTCATCTCTTCCCCGAGCCGCAACCGGCGGCGCCGGGGAATCTGCAGCAACAACTGGCCGAGTCGTCTCGGCGTTTGGCAGGGATTGTGGACGAGCGCTGGCGGAGCTACCTGGCGCTGCCGCCGCAGGTCTATACGCAACATGAGGTGCCGCGCGAGGCGATTCAGCAAGCCCTGGAGAAGTTTCATCGCGTGGCGTTGAATCCCGAGTATCAGGCTCTCACGCAGCGGCCTGAGTTCCAAGAAACCTACCAGCGGTTAAGCGAGTTCGTCGCCACTCAAGGGGCCGTTCCCCCGCTCTCGCTACCGGCCCCGCCCAGCGACGGCGGTTAATTCGGCCGCGTTGATTCTTGGTTTCCCTGTGCGTTACGGCGCTTCATGGCCATGCTGGACGCCTGCGCGCCGTTTGTTACCCCCGATGCGGCCTCGAAGCGATTTTTCGATGGGCGGGACCTTCTCGCCCGAAAGCATGAGGTAAGCTTTCCTGGGGGTAGCGCCGGCTGATCGCGTTGTCGGCGTTGCGATTGCGAATGCATCTTAGGCCGACAGGAGCGCCATGCGCGTTGAACGCATTGAGTCGTGGAGCGCGGCGGCCAGCCTGCGCGAATCGTGGAACCGCTTGGCGGGCGATGTGCCGTTCCGTCAGTGGGAGTGGCTCGGCGCCTGGTGGCGCTACTACGGGACCGACCGGGAATGGTACGTGCTGGCGATTCGTCGCAGCGACGGCAGTCTGGCGGGCATCGCCCCCTGGCGGCGGCGCTCCCTCTCGGCGTTTGGCCGAGTCGTGCAGTTTCTCGGCTCGGGGGAAGCGTGCAGCGATTATCTTTCCATCTTGTGCGCCGAAGAGGATCAAGAGGCGGTCGCCGCTGCACTTGCCCATTGGCTTCTTACGGCGCATCGCCGTGATGGCCGCGACGGCTGGGACATGCTGCACTTGGACGGCATTGCGGCCCACGACAGCGCCATGACGCATTTGTTGCGGCGTCTAGAGGAAGATGGCTGTGTGGCGCACTCGCGAAGCGGGGTGAACCTGTGGCGGATTCCTCTGGGATCAAGTTGGGAAGAGTACCGCCGCGGGTTGTCGAAGCCGAACCGTCGCCATGCGCGCGTGCTGCAGGAGCGGCTGGTCGATCCAGGGTACGTCAAGACGCACCTTGCCACAACACGCGAAGAACTGAACCAGGCCTGGGCGATTCTGGTTGATTTACATCAGCGGCGTCGCCGCGAATTGGGCCAAGCGGGCTGCTTCGCCAGTCCGCGCTTTGCGGGTTTCATTTGGGAGGCCGCCGAAGCGTTCTGGGAACGCGGTGCTCTGGAACTGTTGTGGATCGAGTACGAAGACGCTCCGCTGGCGGCGCAGTTGGCGCTTCTCGGCGGCGGCGTGACGTACGCTTACCAGGTGGGCATTGATCCTGCGCGGCGCGCTCAGAGTCCCGGTTGGTTGGTGCATGCCGAGTCGATCAAGCGGGCCTTGAGCTTAGGGCACAAAGCGTTTGATTTCCTCCGGGGCGACGAAGACTACAAGCACCGCATGGGCGCGAAGGCGCATCCCTTGTGGACGGTTCGCGTTGTTCCGCCGCGGATTGGGCCGCGCATGTTGCACACCGCCTGGGCTACTGGCGATGCGGTCAAAGACTGGATCCGCGCAGGGCTGCAACTTAGCGGATTGCGGTGACGTTGCTCCCGGTGGCGCTCGCCTTGACCGTGGCTCCTTCGACAAAGCTGCCGCGACCCCAACGGGGCGAATCAGATCCGCACTTGCAGCGTAGGCCGCTTCTCCTTTTACGTTCCGTGGCAAATCGCACATGTCCACCATAACTTCGTTGGCGCCCGACCTTCTTGATGCGCCGCCGAACGTCGCTACCACGACGGCCGGCGTCGTGCTTCCAGCGCACAGCGGCGACGAGGCGGGCATGCTTCAGAGACCAGACCCGTCTCGTAAAGGCGATGCGGCGCCCTTACCGCCCAAACCGGCGAACACGCGGTACGATTCCCTCGACCTGTGGCGTGGGGCGGCCTGCATCATGCTGGTCTTGTACCACGCCACGTTCTATGGCGAGTATCACTTCCGGATTGGCGACACGTCGACCTGGACCTGGGCGGGGTTGCCGCTGTATGTGGTCCGCCATTGTTGGCTGGGGGTGCCGATTTTCTTCGTTATCAGCGGTTACTGTATTGCGGCCAGCGTCGATTCGCTTCGGCGACGGCCGCACTCCCTGCGCGATTACTTCATTCGCCGCGTCCGCCGGGTGTATCCCCCGCTTTGGATCATGTGCGGCTTGGCCGTTGTGTACATTGCGGCCATGGCGAGCATACCTTTGGTGCGGGCCGAATGCGCCCAACTGCCCGAACTATCCTCGTTGACCGTTGGGCAGTGGCTGGGGAATTTTTTGGCGGCGGAGTCTTGGCGTCATCATTTGGGAGGCGGCGAGCCTGCCTACCTGATGCCGAACACCTGGACCTTGTGTTATGAGGAGCAGTTCTACGTTATCACGGGCCTGTTGTTAGCCGCGGCGCCGCGGCGGTTCTTTCAAGCCGCCGCGTGGTTGACGGCCGCCGTCATCGTGGCTCGGCATGTCTTGCCCTGGCTAGGCGTGACCGCGGAAGGGTTTTTCTGGGACGGGCATTGGGTGATGTTCGCCGCGGGAATCCTTGTCTATCACGTGTTGAACTATGGCCAGGACCGGCGCCGTTGGCCCGCGCTGGCGGTGCTTGCAGGAGGACTCCTCTATGGAGCGGCCGAACGAGTGCTGGCCAGCGATCCGTTCTACAAGCATCAGGGAGAGTATCTGTTTGTTGCCTGCGCTTACGCCCTGGCCCTTGTTTTCCTGCGCAAGTGGGACCAGCCGCTGGCGCGCCATTGGATCTGTGCGCCGCTGCGGTGGTGCGGCCAACGCTCGTACAGCATCTACTTGACGCACTACCTGGTTGTGGTTGTCGTCTCTAGTTTACTGGCCTATGGCGGATTGCGCAGCGAATGGCAGGTAGCGACCGTGGTGGTCCCTGTTTGTTTGTTGCTCTCGTTGCCCGGCGCAATTCTGTTTTACGAGCTGGTTGAACGCCGCTTCATCAACCGCCCCCTGCGCCCTTCGGCTGTTACGTCGCAGTAACGGGGAACGGCCGGTGGGTTGTTCGTGTTTGCTGGTCGGGCGTTTGTTGATTCCGTGATGGGCGAGGCATTCGTTGATTTTTAACGCGATGTTACGCGTCAACAACTTGGACCGACGTGGAAAACTTGCCGGGCGGCGTACTTGTGCTGAAGGCTCAAGACGCCGCCCTGGCCCGCATTGTGAGGACAAAATCACCGGCGCCTGCTCGAAACGATCACGGCGGTGCGGGGGCAGGATGATTCTGGAGTTGCCGCCCTATCAAGGTTCGCCCGCGAAAACGAATTGTCCGCTGGCGGTGGTCTGGAGCGCGTGATAGACGTTCTCGTCGACCAAGACGAACTCGCCTCGGCGAAGGGTGAGGCCGCCATCGAGGGTAATTTGCGCGAAGGGCCCCTTGTACAGTACGCGCCGTTTTGCCGCGTGGGGAGCGGCTGGCGCTTGCGGCTTCTCGGCGACGAGGATCGTTTCTCGCATTTCGGCGCCGTTCACGGTAAAGCAAGGGTGGTCGCCTAACCGCTCAAAGCGAATGCCGACGAATCCTGCGGCTTCGACTTCGCGAACGATGTCGGCAATCGGGGGCGCCGCCTCCACCATAGCCGCAGGGCCAGGAAGTTGATTACGCCCTAGCGGCGCTTCCCGGTCGGCTGTTAACTGGTGCAGAATTAATCGCCCGCCCGGCTTGAGGGCGATGAACACCTCGGCGAGTAACTTCCGCCGTTGGTCGGCTGTGCAGGCGGCGTTAAACGTGCCTTGCAGACGCGCTTCGTCCACGCTTTCGGGCTGCACAAAAAGTCGCGTAGGCAGCGGTTGGCCCAAGCGATGCGACCAAATGGCGGGCGCCGGAGCGTCGCTTGCGGGCGCGGGCGTCTCGGCCGGACGCGAGATGACCAGCGGCCCCATGCCGCGAGTTTCGATGTCTTCGTCTAGCGTGTAGACCTCCCACAAGTTGCCATCGGGGTCTTGCACCCAGAACTTGGTTTGCCGGGCGTAGCAGCACTCGACCCCTTCCTCACGCTGAGTCGAAATTCCCCTGGATTCCAGGCGACGCTGCGTTTCGACCAGTGTTGCCGCATCGGGCACGCGGAACCCAAGATGGTTCAGGGCGCCGCCGCTGCGTGGTGCGATCGGCTCCAGCGACAGAACCAAGGGCGGGTCATCCAACTCGAATTTGGCGTAATCGTCGCGCCGTTTGGCGGGATCAACACCCAAAAAGATTCGGAAAAACTCCACGCTCCGGCCAAGATCGGCCACATTCAACGAAAGGTGAAAGCGAACGCCCCGCAGCGTTTCTGTTGGGGACTTGGATTGCATGGTTACCGTGGACATCGCGAACTCCCAACGTTTACGTGGCGGAAGGTACGGGCGAGGGCTTGGCCCATGTTTGCGCCTGGGGCACGGGCGTGAACCACGACGCTAACGACAACGTGGCGGCAATCACCGCCGACGCGGAAAAGATCTGTACATAGGAGCCGGTGGCCTCACGGCTGGCCGCCACCACCAAGGGCCCGGCGGCCGAAGCAAAGACGGTCAGCATTTGGGCAGCGGCCTGAATCCGACCGAGCCGCGCGGCGCCAAAGGCGTGCCCCCAAATGGCAAAGAACAACACCGTCAACATACCACCCGCTACGCCGTAAATCAGCGCATAGGCGTAAACCTGGGTTAACGACCGGATAAAGGGAAACCAAGCGAGCGCCGCCGCCAAGAGCAACAGCGCCACACTCAACAGACGTTGCAGCGGAACCACCTTGGCGAGCCAGCCGGCAGTCAGGTTGGCGGTCATGCCGGTGAGCATTCCGATGACCAAGACCCGATGATAAACCGACTCAGAAAAGCCTTGCTCCTCGAGAAGACCTTGATTGAACAACGACAAGCCCGCGCTCACCAAGCCGAAAAATGAGATGCTTAGCGAGAAAATCCAAAAGCACTGCGTGCCTAACGCCTGCGTCAAGGTGGCGCCGACCAACGTATCGGGCGACTTGGCTTCGGCCAATACCGGAAACTCGCGTGATGGATCGGCGGGGGCATTTCGCGCGGCTAGCAAGTAGACCGGCGCCAAGAAGATCAAACCCAGGCCCAATTGCCACCATGCGTCGCGCCAGCCCAGGCGGATGATCTCTCCGCCAATGGCGCCGGCGGAAAGGGCCATCGTGACGCTCATTAAGACCGAGTAGACGCCCATGGCCGGGCCAAGTCGCCGCGAGAACCATTTACCGACCATGGTAATGCTCACCACCGACAGCATGCTCTGTCCAAACCCGCGCGTGAGCGTAATCGCCACAAAGAGTTGCGTGGCGTTGGTGACCTGGCTTAGCCATACGACCGACAAGCCAAGCGCCAGCAGCACCATGCCTGTCACCCAGCGCACGCCGATACGATCGATCAACCAGCCGCAAGGCAGACAGAACGCCGCCCCCAAGAGCGTGGCCCACAAGTTCATGTGCCCAAATTGTGTGGGCGACAATTGCAGGTCGGCCAAAAGACGCTGCGTTACCAGACCCAGGCCGTGTGTCCGGCCGGGAAGCGTGGCCGCCATAGCGACCGCCGCCAACAGGACCATGACCCACCCGTAATAGATGCCTCGCTGATTTGCGTTGGGGTTATCGGAAATAGACTTTGGTTTTTCCATACTCCGCATACTTACGGCGTAACCACGTGTGAAATTCGCGGTAGTGCGCTTCGCGCTGCTCGCCGCCGTCGCGACCCGCGTTGTAACTCAAGTAAAGCTGCCGGCGCCACCGGTTGCTGCGATTCGGCGCCGAACGATGCGGCGTCAATCCGCTAAAGAACGCGACATCACCCGGCGCCAGGTCCAACAACACGCCCGTGTGCCCCGCAATGGTTTCCTCGGGAAGCTGGTGATATTCGCCGTCGCGAGGCGAGAGATACCCTTGGCGGTGGATTCCCGGGAAGACCTCTGTGGCGCCGTTTTCGCCGTCGGTGGGGTCAATGGCGATCACCGCGGTGATGAAGCTTTCGGGGAAGCTTTCCCAGCCGATATAGTCCTGGTGCAAAGCGTACCCACGTGCGCCGGGGCGTTTGAAAATCAGTTTGTCTTTGAACAGGTGAGCCTCGTCGTCGTAGATCGTCCGCAGCGGCCCTAAGATACCTTGGTGATAGGCAAAGTAGCGCGATACCGGCCCGATGTCGATCACCGGGTCAAAGCAATCGAAGAAGCACTCGTCAGTTTCGCAGTGATTCGACCACCGGCAACGAAGGTTATTGGCGTCGATCAATTCCTGACGCTGCAGCAAGGTTTCGGCTTCCGCCGCCAGCGCGGCGATCTCTTCGGCGGAGAACACCTGCCGCAGCACCAGGTAACCTTCGTCGTGGTAGCGCTGCACGGCGTCGGGCGCCAGTGCAGCGGTGAAAGGCGACTCAAGCGCCATCAGTCTCTCCTGCTTCCGAGAAACAAGTTATGACGTTCGCAAGAACGTTCAAATGTTACTGGAAGCAAGGACCAGCCGCAATCGTGCACCGCGGCCGGCGTCGGCAGCCTGTTCTCGGGTAAGAACAGGCTGCCGTTCCGGTTCCTGTTAGAACGTCAACCCGACCTGAGCCCGGGCGTTAAACGGAGCGCCACGGAAGATCTGGAACTCGTCGATCGAGCTGATTGCGTAATCTTCGTCGAACAGGTTCTCCAGGTACACCAGCGCGTCTAACCGGCCCCGCCGATAGTAGAGGCCGCCGTCCCAGCGGACGAACGACGGAAGCGTGACCGTGTCGGTCAGGTTCGCGGAACGATCGTCATAGTACATCATTCCCAAGGCGGCGCCGAAGGTGTGGGTGTCGTTGGCGATCAGGTCGTACCGCGACCAGAGGTTAACCTGGTTTTCTGGCACATTGCGTTGCCGCTGCCCGAAGATGTCGGGGTTGTTGGGATCGGTCAGCTTGGTGTGGACGTAGGCGTAATTGGCAATGACGTTCCAGCGGTCGGTCAGTTGGCCGACCAGCTCGATTTCGACACCTTGGCTGCGCTCTTCGCCAATCTGGATCAACATGGGACCGGCGAGTCCAAAGGTGGTGAAGGGCGTATTCTCACGCGTGGCGTGGAACCAGGCGACGTGGAACATCGCGTTTTCGGTCAACCAGGTTTTCACGCCGACTTCATAGCTTTCGCCAAGTTCAGGGCGCACTTCGTCAACCGTGAAGAGGTAAGCGCCGCCGCCGGGCGGATTGAACGAACGGCTGTAGTTGAAGTAGGTGGTCAGGACTTCGGGAATTGGTTGGAACACCACGCCGGCGCGAGGCGTTGTGCGTTCGAACCGCTGCTCGGTGTCGGCGTTGATGATCGGAAATGGACCCAAGGGAGTAACCGCTGTGGCCGTTCGCACCGAATCCAGGTGCAACTCGTCGAACCGCACGCCGCCTAGAACTTGCCAGTAGGGGCTTAGCTCAATGTAATCCTGGAGGTAGTAGCCGTGCCGAACCTGACGAAAGACCGGAAAATCGCTCAGGAACGTCGGCGTTGCTGGAGGATTCACATAGGCCGGATTGGTCACGTCGAACGGAGTTGCAAAGGCGGACGTGTTAAAGGTCGAATCCGAGTCGTAGTAAATGTGCTCCGTGCCAAACAACAGCCGGTGGCGGAAGGGCCCGGTTTCTACGTCGCCCGCAAGGTTCACAATCAAGGAGCTAGCATTCTCTTGGTCCACGAAGTCGCTACGATTGCGGTAGAACTGTCCCGGCGGCGCCGGAGGAGCGCCAGTCGGCGGCGCGGTGGCGTAGGTGTGCGAACCGGGGAACTCATAGAAGACGGTCGAAGCGCCCGCGTAGAGGGTCCATTCGTTGTCAAAACGGTGTTCCAGGACTAATGAGGTGCGCCGGTCCTCGGTGTACATAAAGTCGTTCGCCGGCTCGCCAATATAACGGTCGCGCGGCAACGCTAAGGCGTCTCCGCCAACGGCAGGCAAGCCACGATCTCCACGGCGGCGGTTCTCAATGAACTCTGCTTCCCAAGTGATCCGTGTATCGTCGCTTATGATCCAGCGCACCGAGGGGGCAATCAAATGCCGTTCGGTGAAGTCGAAATCGCGGAAGCTTTCGGTATTCTCATAGGCGCCGTTCACGCGGTAGAGCACCGAGCCGTCGCTGGTCACATAACCGTTGGTATCCAGCGTATAACGATCCAAACCCCAGCTTCCGATTTGGACATCAAACCGCGAGAACTGCGCGTCGATGGGCTTCTTGGTAATAAAGTTCACCGTGCCCGAGGGCGCCGCCGAGCCGTACAAGACCGAGGCCGGCCCCTTGAGCACTTCGATTCGCTCAATGTTCTGGAAGTCGCGCGGCGTAAAGGTTGGGTCCAGGAAGCCGTTCTTGCGGAAGTCGCGGGTGCGGAGTTCAAACCCGCGGATAAAAAGGCGATCGGCGAATTGCCCATCGCCCACCGGTACGGCGCCGGGAATGTTGCGCACGGCGTCGCGAAGGTTAAGGATCTGTTGGTCTGCTAGCGCCGAACGCGTTACCGTGTTGACGGTGGCCGGCAGTTGCAGGTCGGGCACGTTAATGAGCGACCCGGTGGTGGATGATTCGGCCACGTATCCTTCGGCCGGCGGGCTGTCGAAGATCGTCCCGTTCAACACCGACTCGAAGGGATCGGTCTGCGGGTAATTTTGCGGAGGATAGTAGTTCGGCGGTGGAAACCGTGCATCGGGATCCAACGGCGTTGTAGGCCCCTGAGGGGCAAGGGGATCGGCTTCCACTCGCGTTTCTGGCAGTTCCAGAGGGGAGTCGCTCTCCTGCCATGCCTGCGCCGACCCCGCCGCTAGAAGCAATAACACGATCGAGGCAATTCCAATGAATCGTGGGGCCGTTATTCCGTACGGCATGGCGCCATCCTTTCAGCAATGTCGATGATGTAGGCACTCCTAGCGCATCGCGCGCCGGCGCGACCAGCAAAGCCGTTACATCACGTTTCGACACCGCGGGGATAGCAGTTCAAGGACATTCTGACGAACGTTAGAACTTAACATTGCCCGCGTTAAGTTCGGGGGGGCGGGCAGGCTTTGTGGACGTGTTAACCCCTACGTAAAGAAAAGCGGATGGGGACGATCACTTCGGACTCCACCGCAAGAGGACCGCGCCGGGCCGCGGTAAAGCGCCACTGGCGCACCGTGCGCAGCGCCGATTCGTCGAGAAGCGCGTAACCACTCGACTCATGCACCAAGACTTCCTGCACACGGCCGCGGGAGTCGATGATAACACGAAGAAGCACACGCCCTTCCCAACCGGCCAGGCGGGCCGCCAGCGGATAATCGGGCGCGGGGTTTGTCGGAAGTTTTTGCGGCGGTTGATCGACCTCGGCGCCGGCGCTGAGCACCTGGACCGAAGGCGGCGCCGCAGACAGAACTTCGGCCTGTATTGCGGTTGGCGCCGACGGCTCAATTGGGGGGCGGCGCGCTAGTTGGGGTGGCTTATCTTGCTGAGGCGGTTCCGCCAAACACTCCTCGCGAGGCGGCGTGGGGCGCGGTAATTGCGGCGCCAACAACGGTGTTTGCTCGGGCAGTGGCTCCTTGAGCGGTTTGGGAGGTTCCAACGTCTCGACTTCGCGTTGAAGTTCGAATTCGGCGGCCTCCGTTTCGGTCGGCGCCGGGGCGGCTGCGATTTCAACGACGGGAACGGGCGCCGCCTCGGGCGATGCAGGTCCTAGCGAAGCGACAAGCATGATCGGTTGGCCCGATTCGACGGCGTGCCTCCACAGCGCCTCATCCCACCCCGACGACGCCAGCACGCCGATGAGCAACCCGTGCAGCAATGCGCTAGCGGCATAAGCGATGATGTTGCGTCGCATGCTGGCGCGGGGAACTAAGCTGGTGGGTAAACGACCAAGCGGTATAATTCAGTCCGCATGCCGCGGTGGCTCAATGATCTGATATTCTATTGATCGTCAGATGGTTTCGCAACGCGCTGGCGGTTGGTACGTAATTCCGAAATGAAGCAAAAAAGCGAATTTCAAGAATGCGCCGAGCGATTGAAGGCGCTTGCCGATCCCGACCGCCTGCGGATCTTGTTGCAACTTTACGAAGGGCCCGCGAGCGTCAGCGAATTGGCCGCACAACTGGGCGACGATATTGCGAAGGTTTCTCACCATTTGGGGATCTTGCGTCGCGCGGGCATCGCGCAGGCCCAAAAGCAAGGTCGGTTTGTGATTTACCGCCTTCACCCTGAGGCGACGCTCGTCCGCGACGATGCGACCAATGACTTGCGCATCGATTTTGGTTGCTGCTCGCTTGATCTCCACCCCGACAAGTAGTCCAATAACCACAGAACGGCCAAAAGATAACGGGCTGTCTGTCGAATCGTGTCGAGCCTTGCGGCCAGGCGCTTCCGTTGAGCGTTTGACGAATCGCGCAAGCTTGGGCCAGCACTTTACGAAGTGCTGAACGCGCATACCACCTCTCTGAGGCCGACACGCTTTGAGTGTCGGCCCGAGCCTCTGTACGCGGCCACGCGGCGCCCGGAACGAGCGCCGGCGCGGTTCGTCTTATTGCTTTTTCGTGGTGGGCAACAGTTGCACCGCGTCGACGATGACGTGGCCGTCGGTGTTGGCGTTGCTAATTTCGATCGTCGTTTCACCCGCGGCGAAGCGGTACTCGCCAACCGTGCCGAACGCTCCGTGGTTGGGGGCCTTTCGCTGGTTGATGCGCACGGTTGTTTCGCCGTCGGCGTGCCGAACGGTAACAGGCGTATTGGTTGCCCGGTTCTCATTCGCCGTGTAGGCGATTCGCACTTCATACGTTCCCGCCTGGGGCACACGCACACGGAAGCGAACGGTTTGTTGACCTTTGTCGGCGTTGCCGTCGTGACGGTAGCCGGCGCCAATGTATGGGCCAATGACTTGGCTGACTTCGACGAACCCTTGACGCTCGGCGGTCTCGTCGTCAACCACCACGCCGGGCAACGTCTTGGGATCAATCGATGCGGCGGGCGTACGAACGGGGCCGGTCCACTCCAGCACCTGTCCGTCTTTCAAGAGCCGCTCTCGGAGTTGCGCGTAGTCGATATCTTGGACGGTTGAATTGGCGGCAATGGCGAACATGGCCGCCGTGGCGGCCGACTGTCCAAGCACCATGAACACCGGCTCCATGCGGATCGAACCAAAGGCAATGTGCGAAGCGCTTAAACAAACCGGCGTGAGTAGGTTGGTGCACTCGTCGGCCTTGGGCGTGATGGAGCGGTAATCAATGGGGTACGGAGGAAAACCGCCAACTTGGACGTCGCCCTCGTTGCGGGCGAATCCGTTCTCATCCACGTAACGCTGCACGTTGTGCGAGTCCATGGTGTAAGCCGCCATGCCCACAGGAAATTCAGCGACCGTGCGACCCTGGCAGTTGTGTTGCGTCATTACGTAGGGGCCGATCATCCGCCGTCCCTCGCGAACGTAAAGCTGCTCTTGCCACCCTTCCCCTTCTTCGAATTCGTCGCGGCACATGCCCCATCGCGCCACTTCGCGGCGGATATGTTCGGGCACACGCGGATGGTTCGCCAAGGTCCACATCAACCCCTGCTGGTAGACAAGGTGTTGAAGGCGAATCTTTTCGCGCTCTTCGTAGCTGGCTTCGGGCCAAGCGTAGTTCGCGCCGATGAAGTCGGTTGAAAAGCCGGTGCGGTTGTTGGTGTCGGTCTTGCGGTTGGGCATGTCGCTGTTGATCCACGGCATGCCTCGCTCGCCTGCTTCGAAGTTCCGCAACAGCAGCTCGTACATGAGCGGATTGTAGCCTTCGGGCTTTTTGAACGGTATGCGGTTCTCGGGATGATCGGTTAAACACATGCGGAAGCAATACGCTTGCACCCGATGGTCGCCGCTGCCTTCTTCGCCGGGGCCCGTGGGGTCGATGCCGGGCAACAAGCCGCTGCTCGGATCGCCCGGCTTGATGTACGCCGAAACGCCTGGCATGAGTTGGTGGTAACGGGCATTACGAGTTTGCACACCATTGAGCGTTTCGTTGTAGGTGGAGTTGCTCTCGCGCCCGACGGTGTACGAAACGCCCGCGGCGGCCATGAGGTCGCCTTCGTAGGTGGCGTCCAGGAAAACGCGGCCGCGGTAGGTCTTGCCGCTTTCCATGGTTATGGCGACGATCCTTGCTCCGTCCTTGCGGACACCTTGGGCGATCTTGCCCGGGCCGGTGTTGCCGGTGCGGTCCAGCCGTTCTCCGTAGATCACGGGAATCTGGTGCTCTCGCACCAGGTCCTGCATGATCTTCAACGCAGCGGACGGTTCAAAGGTCCACATGGCGTCTTCGCCCGCGGCGGTGCGGGTTTGGCCGCCGTCGCGATATTCCTCGGGCTTTTGCCACTTCCAGTTGGCAGGGTCGGCATAGTGCTTGCGGACACGTTGGTAAAACTCGCGGGCGATTCCTCCGATCGCGGCCTTATTTCCAATGTCGGTCTGCCCCAATCCGCCCGTGGTCAAGCCGCCAATGCGCCGGCTCGGTTCGATTACGACCACCGAGCCGCCCATCCGCCGCACCTGGACCGCCGCGGAAATGCCTGCCGAGGTCCCGCCGTAGATCACAACGTCGTAATCTTGCTCCTCTTGGGCGGCGCGCGAGGGTTGCGGCCACACGCCCATCCCGGCCGCCAACATCGCAGCGAGCGTTACCAAGGCAAAGCGCCAGCGTATACAGGGAAAAGCAAAACGCATGATGAAAACCTTTGAGCCTTTGCAAGGAACTATGCGGAGCGACCTTTCCCACTTTACTTCCAGCGTGGCGCAAGTCACGCGAAAAGGTTGGGGGCTGTTCCGCACCGCATGAGAAGAGTACGTGGCGGCGCTGCCGCAGCCCAGTTCGCCACGCGGTCGACTCTTACATAGGACGTACCGGAGCCAATTGCAACCCCCAGCATCGCACCGCACAAACGCTCCCCCGCAGTAACTTGCATACACCCGCCAACACAACTTCGGGCGTCTGCGTCCCTTATGAGCCGGACTTCACAGGTTAGGTTGCCTTGGGATACTCTTCCCATGGCGCGAGGACGTGCTGGGGAAATCACATGCCGGGGGACTCAGCCGCTGTGGTCACGCCGAAGAAGACATCGGCCGGTTGAGCCAGTTCGCGAAAACGTTCGGTCGGCATCGACACCGTGTCCCAGCGCTTGGAAAGGCGGGTGGCCCAGGCGGCGTAGAGGTCGAGCGAGATCGCCACAAAGCCGTACAAGCCGCCGCGATGTTCAAACATTTGCTCGGGCGGCAGCGGCGCTAGATCTCCTTCGACGTTGTAAGCGAACACGAGCGCCGCGTGAAACGGCGGGCCGAACAGCTCTTCCCACCGCGCCAGGCTCTTCAGGTCGTCGTTGGTCGACCAGTTGTTCCACAACTTGCGCCGCGGCCCCGAAGAGAAGCGGCGCCCTTTCACATCCACCAGCCAACGTGCGACGGCATTCTCCAACACAGCCCGTTGCGGCGAGACAATAAAGTCTAGGCTCTTGAGAGTTTCTTCTCCGATCAGGCTGCGGCGCGCTTCGTCCACCGCCACATAAGGAATCCGCCGGCATCGCAAATACGCCTCAAACGCCGCCTCGTAGTGGTTATGGCGATGGACCATGATGCTCGTTCCTGCCTATCCCCCAGCGACCGAACGCTATGACCAAGGGCGGCTGAGCGACGGAGGCCGCTAGTGTAGTGCAACCGGCGGTTGAAGACGTCAGCCGTAAGAACGTCGGGCTATGCAAGCCGCAGTGGCATGGACCGACAACGGGTACCGCTTGCGTGGTAAACCGCATTGGCCACAGCCGGCGCTATGGCGATGATCGGTGTTTCTCCCGCTCCGACCGAGGGCAGGTCGGGGCGATTGAGCAGATGGATTTCCAGCTCGGGAACATCGCGCATGCGCGGCACACGATACGCGGAAAAACGCGGGTTGGAAATTCGGCCGTTCTCAAACACGATTTCTTCGTACAACGCGCCGCCTAAGCCCATGATCAGGCAGCCTTCGACTTGGGCCCGCAGGTTGTCGGGATTTTGGATGGCGCCGCATTCAAAGACCTGACAAACATGCAACACACGGATGGCGCCGTCTTCGACTTCCACTTCCGCGCAGGCTGCGACATACGAACCTTTTTCAGTCCCGCACGCCAGGCCCACGCCACGGCCGTTTGTATTACCGGCGCGGCGCCGCGGCCAATCAAATTGTTCGGCGGCAGCCCGCAACACGGCTTTGAGTCGTCCTTCGGGCAAGTGACGCAGGCGAAACTCCAATGGATCGGCTCCCACAAGGCGCGCAAGTTCATCCATGGCGGACTCGCGGGCAAAGGTGTTCGCCGTTGACGCGAGGGCGCGATACGATCCTTGCCGCAGGGGCGAGTTGGCGGCCAGGAACCGCGTTCTTCCGGCCGCTACCTGATAGGGCGTGTCGATTGCTGACCCGCCCGAGTTGTAGTTGGTAAAGTCCCACGCCGCCAATCGTCCCGAGGAATCGACGCCTGCTTGCACCGTGATGACACCGGCGGGGCGGAAGTAGGCCCAGGTGAATTCTTCTTCGCGCGTCCACTGGAGACGGACGGGCCGTCCTGCCGCCTTGGCCAGACGCGCCGCTTCGACCGCTGTTTCGCCACTATGCTTGCCGCCGAATCCTCCGCCCGTATCGGGAACGATCACCCGTACGCGGTCGGGCGGCAGTCGGAACGACTGACACAGTTCGCTTTGTACACGAGCCGGTTGTTGCGTTCCCGTCCAGACGGTCAACTTACCGTCTTCCCACTCGGCCACGGCTGCGCGAGGCTCCAGCGGCGCGTGTTGAATATAGGCGACTGTGTACTCCGTGGAGATCTTGTGAGCAGCGCGGGCCAGTGCGGCTTCCCAATCGCCCCACGTTCGTCCGCCGCGTCCCGACCCGCTGGCGGTTTGCTTGAGATGCGAAAACAACGTAGCGCTGGAGGGATGTGGCGGCTGCTCCCAGGTTGCAGTGCGAGCGAGCGCATCGCGCGCCTTGGTCGCCTGCCAGGATGTGGGTGCGGCGCAACCGACAAAATCGCCGTCGCGCACCACTACGACATCTTGCATCGCCTGGGCGGGCGCCAAATCAATCGACTTGAGCACGGCGCCGAACGACGCCGGCCGCAGCACCTTCCCGTACCACATGCCGGGGCGCACGATATCGGACGGATACTGAGCCGCGCCAGTCACAACTTCGCGGCCGCTAACCTTGGGAGCCGAGGTTCCTAGTACACGCCAGTGATCGACCGGCGTTACTTCTGCATCGTCGGCCACCGTGCGCGACGCCAACCGCGTGCGAAGCTCCTGATCGCTCGCCAACTCGGCGAGCGTCAATTGCTCGCCGGTCGCTGTGCGGAAAACGCCGTCGGCAAAGGTTAGCTGGGAACGCGCTACTTCTAACCGATCGGCCGCCAGGCCCAAAAGCATCTCGCGCGCGGCGGCCGCGGCGGCGCGCACCCGGGGGACCGTGGAGGGCGTGGTGCGGCTTCCGGCGGTGCCGCCGTCGTCGGGGCAGCGCGCAGTGTCGGCCATGACGACCTGAATTTTCTCCATTGGTAGGCGCAGTTCTTCGGCGGCGGCCTGAGTGATTTGCGTGCGGGCGCCCTGCCCTACTTCGACCTTGCTGGTAAGCACGGTCACGACGCCGTCTTGGCCGACGTGGAACCGCTCAGATAAGGGCTCGTCGCGCCGTGCGCCGGGGCCACGGCGACGTTGCGCTTGGGCCGGGTCAGCAACGGCCAGGATCATCAACCCAGCGCCGAGGATTTGGACAAATTCGCGCCGGTCGGCTTCAAAGGTGTAAGGTGGCGCCGCCCGCAATTCATAGCGCTCGAACTCGGCCTGCTGGTGATCGAAGGGAGAAACCGACATGGGAGCCTCGCTTCCGGGCAGAGGAAAGATCCGAACCCCACCGGTTAAGAGAGTTGGACAGCCCGTGTCACGGCCGCCTGGATCTTGGAATAGTTGCAGCACCGGCACAGGTGCTCGCTCAGGGCGGCGATAATCTCTTCTCGCGATGCGTTAGGACGATTACGCACGAGCGCCACGGCGGTCATGATGTGCCCCGGCACGCAGTACCCGCATTGGAACGCTTGCTCGTCGAGAAACGCCTGCTGCACAGGATGCAGGCGGCCATCTTCCGCCAACCCTTCGATCGTTTGAATGGACTTGCCCTCGGCCTCGGTCACCGGCGTGACGCACGACCGCGTAGGCTCGCCATCGAGCAACACCGTGCAGGCGCCGCACTCTCCCTCGCCGCAGCCGTACTTCGTTCCGGTCAGATGGAAATCTTCGCGGAGCACCTCCAACAACGGCCGTTCTTCGTCCGTTGTCGTTGCGCGCTGGGCGCCATTCACATGGAGGACGAACTCACGAGGCATAGGGCAGTCTCCTCAATCCGCAGACCCGACACGCCCGCAGCGTCAAACTCTCCAAACCCCTGAATGATAACCCTCGGCCACCCCCCAACAACCAACAACGCCGGTAAGTTGCGTTCGATGGTTACAGCGCAGCCGATGCGCGTAATCACGCAGCGGCGTCAACCAAGGACAGGCGCGCACGCCGACGCCACGTCGACTCCACCCAGAAAACATCGTGCGACGCCAGCCAGCCGCGTTCATGCACGGCTGGCTGGTCCGTAACCGAGGACCTTACAACTCGAGGGAGTCTTGGTCGTCGTCGAGGAGGTCGGCGTAGC
>CAYWIS010000084.1:0-23476 GCA_964458385.1 uncultured Pirellulaceae bacterium | reverse complement strand
TTCGCAGCATTGTGCGTGCGGCGCCTTTAGCCGCCGAGACGCCAAGTCAAACTGCCGCGACGCCACTCGAGCGCGCAATGTCGGCGAACAACGAGGAAGAAGACGAATTCGAACCGGTGCGTCGGTTGCACAGTCGCTTCCGCATGTCAGGTCCGAACTTGCGTGCTGAATTGGCCGAAATGGTGCGGGAAGATCCCGAATCGGCGGCCAAGGTACTGAGCAAATGGATTGGCGAACTGAACTGAGGCCACGGCCGGAATGCAACCCGCGATTCGCAAAGCAGCCATATTGATTCAGGCCCTGGATCCCTCCAGCGCCGACGCAATGCTTGCGCAGTTAGAGCCGTCGGTTGCCCAGCGTGTTCGCGAAGCCGCACGAAAATTATCAAACGTTAGTCCCCGCGAGCAACAAGCCGTACTCGAAGAGTTCTTTGCTCGCGGTGAGACATCCCCCTCGGCAACGACGCCTGTTGACCGCATTGCAGCAACGGCAATCGACGAAGTGGTCCTCGAACAGCAGGCTCCGCCTCCCACACGTCGGCCGTTCCAGTTTCTCGAAACAGTCGACGTCACGCGTTTGGCGATGCGACTGCGCGCCGAGCATCCGCAAACCATCGCGATCGTTGTCGCCCACGCGCCGCGCGCGGTGGCCGCCGAGCTACTCTGGCGATTTCCAGAATCTCTGCGAAACGATGTCTTGGTGCGCGTGATCGAATGGCAAGGCGCCGATCCGCAACTCCTCGAGGAATTGGAAAGAGCACTGGAAGTCTCCCTCGCGACCATGCCTTCGGCGACAACCGAAGCGACAGGACTTGAGACAGCAAGAGAGATCCTGGCCGCAATTGCCGACCGCGAACGAGCCGAACTATTGGACGCATTGGCTCGCGTCGACGCCGCCAAGGCCGCACTCTTGCGCGGTTCGATGCCTGACTCCACTCCTGCGAACGAAACGCCGCAAGCTGAGTTCACGCCGTGGTCGGTTACAGGAGCCGATCGGTCTAGTGCGGCACCAACGGAGAAAGTGCCCCCTGCTCTACGCGTCGTTGCACCGCCGGAAGAAACCGATGCGTCTCCGCCCGAACCTCCTGACCCCGAGCTAACATTCGACGATTTCCTGCAATTCGACGACCGGACCCTGTCGCGAGTCTTTGCGGAGGCCGAACCGGCGATCGCACTCCTAGCACTCGCCGGCGCCGATTTACGTCTGGTCGACCGCCTCATGCGTCGTTTGCCGCGAAAGGAAGCCGCACGGCTCCAGCAACGGATTGAGAAGCTCGGATCGTTTCGACTGCGCGACGTTGAACTGGCCCAGCGAGAATTGGCGCGGGTCGCATGTCGTCTTGCAGAGGATGGAAGAATTCGCCTCCCCATGCGTCGGATGGCGGCATGATCAATGAGCCAACGAGGGCCATGACAACAATTATCAAATCGAACGGATCGACAAACGAA
This sequence comes from uncultured Pirellulaceae bacterium, assembly GCA_964458385.1. GTDB lineage: Bacteria > Planctomycetota > Planctomycetia > Pirellulales > Pirellulaceae > JAHWKS01. The sequence continues at coordinate 22,028 of CAYWIS010000084.1, read as the reverse complement.
AGCGCGAGCATTGGCTACGCAGCCTTCAACCTGGATGACCTTGCGGCCAAGGCAAATCTCTATCTCGCGGACGTACGAAAACAGGCCGAAGCGATTCTCGCGGATGCCCGCGCCGAGGCGGACCAATTACGTCGCCAAGCGGCCGAGCAGGGCCGCGCCGAGGCGATGAAGACGGCTCAGCAGCAGGCGGCGAGCCAAGCACAAAAAGACGTCCAACAGCGACTTGCAACGCTCGAGCCGGCGCTGACCGCAGCGATTGGCGAGATTCAAAGGGCGCGCGCGTCATGGCGGGCCCATTGGGAGCAGCGAGCCATTGAGCTTGCGGTCGCCATTGCAGCCCGCATCGTACGTCGCGAAGCCGAACAATCTCCCCAGGTAGCTCAAACCCTTGTGCGTGAAGCCCTGGAGTTGGCTGCGGGCGCAGGACGCATAACCCTGCACTTGAACCCGCGTGATCGGGAAACCTTGGGCGACTTCCTCGATGGAGTTCTCGCGTCGGCTCGTCCATCGCTGGAAATTGAAGTTGTTGCCGATTCCACAATCACGGCGGGTGGTTGTCTGGTCACAACCGAACTCGGCGAAATTGACCAGCGTTTGGAGTCGCAACTGGCCCGCATTCAGAAAGAATTGATTTCGTAGCGATGAATGCCTACGCGGAACAACTTGCTGCCATTATGCCCACGGCGCTAAAAGGGCGCGTTGTGCGAACCGAGGGCTTGACCACCGGCGTCGCCTTCTTTCCGGCGCCGGTCGGTGCGGTTGTTGAAATTGAGCGACAGGCCGGCCCTCCGGTCGAGGCCGAAGTCATCGGTTTTCGCGATGACCTGACACTTGTCTATCCCTTAGGAGATGTTGCGGGAGTTCGTCGCGGCAACGCCGTCCGTTTGCGGCGCACCTCGCGGCGATTGCCTGTGGGCATGGACCTACTCGGCCGCGTGCTGGATGCTTCCGGCCGAACGATCGACAACGGCCCCAAGCTCGCTCTGCCCGAGCGCGTACCGCTTCACCGCACGCCGCCCCCCGCTCTCGACCGCCCTCGCATTGATAGCCCGCTTTCGACGGGCATTCGCGCAATCGACGGGCTTTTGACGTGCGGCGTCGGCCAACGCATGGGAATTTTCGCAGGCTCCGGAGTCGGCAAGAGTGTGACCTTGGGAATGATGGCCCGCTACACTTCAGCCGACGTGAATGTGATCGGGCTGATTGGCGAACGCAATCGAGAGGTCAACGATTTTCTCGAGCGGGATCTAGGCCCAGACGGTGTCGCGCGCAGCGTCGTCGTTGTGGCGGCAAGCAATGAACCGGCCGTGGTTCGAGTAAGGGCAGCTTACACCGCTACGGCAATTGCCGAATACTTTCGCGACCAGGGAAAGAATGTGCTGTTGATGCTTGATTCGCTAACGCGTTTCGCAATGGCGCAGCGAGAGATCGGCTTGGCCGCCGGTGAGCCGCCGACAACAAGAGGTTATCCGCCGTCGGTTTTTGCCCTCTTACCCACCTTGGTTGAACGCGCTGGGCGCAGCCCAAAAGGAAGCATCACTGCGTTCTACACCGTGCTGGTTGAAGGGGATGACACAAATGAGCCGGTCAGCGACACCGTTCGCGGCCTGCTCGACGGGCATACGATCCTTTCTCGCAAAATAGCTTCGCGCGGCCATTACCCCGCCATCGACATCCTGGAGAGCATCAGCCGCGTAATGCCCGACATCGTTCCCACCGAGCATCTGGAGGCGGCGCGCACACTTCGCCGACTTCTTGCAGCTTGGCGTGATCATGAGGACCTGATTTCGATCGGAGCTTACCGGACGGGCGCAAATCCCGAGGTCGACGCGGCCATGACGATGAAGTCAGAGATCGACGCATTCCTGCGTCAACAGATCCAAGACGCGTCCACCGTGGAAGCGGCGCGCGAAGATCTGTTACGGCTGGCAACGAAGGCCCACTCGCTATTGAAATCGCCATGAGTGTGTTCCGCTTTCGGCTCGAAACACTGCTCCGAATCAGGCGGGCCGCGCTCGACCAGCAGCGAGCCCGCCTGGCCGACGCCTACCGCGCCGAAGCGATGCTGCGCGAGCAAGAAGCCGCACTTCTGCGAGAAATCGAATCGATCCAAGCTGAGCGACGCGCCGCCGTTGCCGATGGAGCTGTCGCCGTCGATAACGCTCTTGCGGCCCAGCGTTACGAACTCCTTCTGCAAGCACAACGGCAAACGCTCGCCGAACAAGGGCGTAAACTCGCCGAAGCAATCGAACAACGGCGCAACGCGGTCATCGAGGCGGACCGCGACGTGCGCGTGTTGGAAAAACTTCGCGAACGCCGAATGACGGAACATCGCGCCGCCGAGGCCGGGCGGGAAATGAAGCTTTTGGATGAAGTCGCCGCCCGCGTGCGACGGGAGGCGCCATGATCGCGGGACTGCTCCGACATACCGCGGCGGCGGGAATTATGTTTTGCGCCGCTTCGTTCATGGCGCAAGCTGCAGGGGTGTTGTATTGGTGGTCCACTGGCAAACTGAACGAAGAAAAACTGTACCAAATTTTGGCGGTGATTCACGGCGTGGACCTCCACGCACTCGAAGCCCAATACACTTCAAACCAAAGCCCGATCGAGTCAGAGCAGCCCTCGCTTGAAGAGTTGTTGGAACAACGCTTCGCCAAAAGCCTTGATCTCAGCTTGCGAGAAACGGCCTTTGATAAGGCCCTCGCCGAACTGCATGCCCTCGAAACCGAACTGCGCTCTCAACGCGAGCGGTTCGACGCCCGCCGCCGAGAGTTCGAAACACGCGTTGAGCAGTTACGACAAGCAGCACTAGAGGAAGGCTTAGTCAACGTCCAACTCAAACTCGAAGCGATTCAACCCAAACAGGCGAAAGATCTACTTCTCAAGATGATTGGCGACGCAACGAAGGAAAACGATGATGCGTGGGACGCGGCAGTGACGATGCTCAAGAATATGCCGGTTGAGAAGAGCCGGAAGATCATGGCGGAGTTCAAGACAGCCGATGAAATCGACAAGCTGCACGAACTCTTGCGACGGATCCGGCTGGGTAAACCCACAACCGATCTTCTGGCGGAAACAGAGAACGCACGAGGACAAGAGCAAAATGAGTAGTATGGCGTCGGGTATTTCGTTTGATCTCCTTCCGCCCACTCCCACAGATAAGTTTGTTGCCGTCCCGCCGGCTGATCGTGGACAATCCGATTTCGCCGCTCATCTTAACAGTCCAAGCGGCGCCCCTGCATCGTCGCAGGCAGACAGGCCCGTAAACGAAGAGGCCTCTGCCTCGCCCCCAGAAAACGCCGAGGAGCAGCACGCGTCGGCCAACGCAAGTCCAGCAGACGTGCGCGAAGATCCGGCCGGCGACGAGGAACGGCGCAAGAACAGTGGTAGCGCCAAGACGGAGGAGTCGACAGTGGTTCCCTTTGTGGCTCCATTGCCCGCTGGCCAGAAGTTAGCCAATCAAGCCACCGAGGCCAACCACGACTCTAACGAAGGGACCAAGAAGGCGCCAGAACAGGACGCAGCCAGTTTCAGCCCGATCGAACCGGACCGGCCCAACAAAACCCACGGAAAGAAATCGCCTTCCACTTCAAACGCCCCAGCGGTAAGCAAGCTGCCCGATGGGCAACTCGCATCGGAATCCATCACGCCGGTTGCGCAGGAATTCTCGCTAGACGCTTCCCATAACGGGGAAGACGCATCGCCTGCCGTGGCGAAATCCGAAGCGTCGAACCTCGCAACGGAGCCCAGCGTCGCCGAAAATCAACTTGTTGCCGAAGGGTCCGACCCGACCACATCTGCTGAATCGCGGAACAGCCCCGAGGCGCAACGCGAAGTAGCCGGCGATTCAATGCGTTTAGCGACAGCTGATCGTGTGCGTCTGGTGCAGCGCGTCGCACGAGCCATTGAGGCAGCCCGCCCAGACGGTGAAATCCGACTACGGTTGCGTCCTCCCGAATTGGGTTCCGTTCATCTGCGCGTAAAGATGGACGATGGAGCGTTAGCCGCGCAAATCGAAACCGAAACGTCTCATGCACGTACGTTATTGATCGAGCACCTTCCTGAACTGCGCGAGCGTCTTGGGGAATTGCAAATCCGTCTTGAGCGGTTTGATGTTGAATGGCGGGGCGGGAGCGATTCGCAAGGCAATACATCGTCTGGACAACAAGGCGACGGCGACGGCGACGGCGGGCAACGATACCGACCGTCCGCCCTAACCCACAACCGCCACGTTTCTCAACGAGCGTCATTATCTCCGAGCCCCGCCGTAGGCCCTCAGGGAGGTGAATTGAATGTCCTGATTTAGCCTTCGACAGGAAGCAAGTTAACATCGGCATCGCGTGAACTCATTGCGGCAAACACTGGACGCGATTTCGCAGGAAAGCATCGACGCTTACTGAGAAATGCTCATGGCGTCTGTGTCGCGCGCAGCCCCTGAGGTTGGAAGGAGCAGGTTATGTCAAGAATTCCGTCTGTCGGGTCGATACCAGAAACCGGTTCCGCGCGCTCATCCAACGACCTGCGCGATGTGGGCCTGGATGATTTTCTGAAACTCATGATCACGGAGTTGCAGAATCAGGATCCGCTCAGTCCTATGGACAACAGCCAACTTGTCCAGCAAATGAGCCAAATGCGTGAAATTGCGGCAACGAATCAGCTCGTCGAAACGCTCGATTCGCTCCTCACGGGCCAAAATCTGGGAACCGCCAGCGCTCTCATCGGACGCCAAGTGTCGGCAATGACCGATACGGGTGAGCCAGTTGAAGGCGTGGTGGACCGTGTCTCGGTGGAAGTGGATGAAAAAAATAGGAACTTACGCTCATACCGACTTCATATTGGCGATCAGCGAGTGAAGTTGTCCCACGTGCGAGAAGTGTTAAGCAACAACGAACGGTAGCCCTCATCACTGATTCCGGCGAGCGAGATTCTCCGCCTCAATTAACTCCCACGGTAGTAACGCTGCGTTGACGTCACCCACCGATAGCGGCGTTCGGTCAAACGTTCTTCTCATTGGGTGTATTGCGAATAATTCGCTTCGGCGCGTCCGCCGAAAGTACAAGGAGGCATAGTCATGGGCTTGGCGTCGGCAATAACCACCGCGCTGACGGGGCTTTCGGCCGCGGAAACGCAGATCGACGTAATCGGCAACAATCTGGCCAACGCCCAGACCACAGGCTTTAAGCAATCGCGGGTCGAGTTTGCAACACAGTTTTTCCAAACGCAAAGCATTGGCTCGGCGCCTACGGTCGGCAGCGGCGGCTCGAACCCACGACAAATCGGCTTGGGCGTGAAGGTGGCTGGCATCAGTACCGATTTCACTCCCGGCACGATTGAGCCAACAGCCAACCCATCCGACTTAGCGATTGAGGGGGACGGCTTCTTCATTCTCGACGGAGGCGCCGCGGGACGGCTTTATACACGTAACGGCGCATTTGGGTTGAACGCCGATCAACAACTGGTGAACTCAAGCGGCTATCGCCTGTTGGGATATCGAGTCGACGAGAACGATACTTTGCAGACGGGCGAACTTAGCCCCTTGACCATTCCGTTAGGCGCCGCGAGCGTTGCGCAAGCGACAACCCGGGTCACGCTGGAAGGCACCTTAACGCCAACGGGAGACGTGGCTGACACTGCACAGGTCATTGAAACCCTGACGCTCGGCGATGCCTCGATTCCTCCCCCTGACGTTAGCGGCGCTACCTCCTCACTAGCGCCTGTGCCTCAACCACTTTTGGCGCCAACGCAGGCCAGCAGCGCAACTGTAGCAGGTGGAGCTTTGACCGCAGGGACTCAGTATGAATACCGGTTCGCGTTTGTAGATGCCGTGGGAACGGAAAGCGTTCCTTCGGCCGAGTTGGAAGCGGTGGTTGGCCAAGTGACGGTGGGCGGCAACGCGATTGCCCTAACCAACTTGCCTATCCCCTCTGGAAATCCTCCGGAGTACACGCGAGTCAATATCTACCGCCGGCAAGTCGGAGCAGCCGAAGACACGCCCGAAGGCCAGTTTCGCCTGGTAGGAAGCAACCTGCCCGCTGGCGGCGCATTCACGGACAATGGATCGGTCAATGTCGCCTCGGCTCCGACGCTGAATACCACAACGCTCAACGGCTCGTACACCTACATGGTGACTTTTGTTCGCGCCAACGGCGAAGAAACGCGTCCCGCGGCGTTGCCGGGCGGAGCGATCGACGTATCGAATGGCCGCGTTCACATCCAGAACCTTCCGCCACTTCCGGACCCTGGCGAGAATTCGTCTCCTTACACCCACGTCCGATTATACCGAAACCTAAGTAACAATCCGAACGCGTTTTACCTTGTTGAAACCCTGCAACCGGGCGACTCGTACACCGATGGCAAGAGTGACGCTGAAATCAGCAACTTGTCGATTTCGGGTAACAAGACGCTCAACATGGACGGCCCGCCGATCACGGCAAGCACACTTTTGACGAACGTAATTCGGCGCGACGGCAACACCTACGAACGTGTGTTTGAAGAAGGAGTGCTTCACCTAACCGGCAACAAGGGCGGCCGGTCATTAGCCACTCAAGAATTGGTGATCACCGACACAACAACGGTTGGCGATTTGCTCGCGTTCATGGAAGACGCATTGGGAATACAGCCCCACAACGCCAACGACCCCAATCCGATCCCCACCTCGGAAAACCACATTCCGGGAGAAACGGGTTCCCTTTCGCCGGGGGCGTCGCTCCAAGATGGACGCATTCGCCTCGTGTCGAACAACGGGGTGGCCAATGCTTTGTCGCTGGAGCCGTCGAGCATGACGCTCGTGAAGACGAACGGGGAAACCACGTCGCCGGGTTTAGTGTTCAACGTACTCCAGGAGGCGGAAGGAGAAGGCGCCATCGCCGACTTTGTTGCGTACGATTCGCTGGGGGCGCCCCTCAATGTGCGAATTACCACCGTTCTGGAAAGTCGCACGGACAATGGAACCACCTATCGGTGGTTCGCCGAGTCTCCAGACAATGACCCTGTATCGGGGTCCGAAATCGCCGTTGGCAGTGGATTAATTACCTTTGACGGCGATGGTAAACTCATTTCGGCAACCAACGCGACTGTTGCCATTGAACGGCGAAACATTGCTTCGACCACGCCGCTCCAATTTGACTTGGACTTTTCGAAGCTGTCAGGGCTCGCGGCGCCCTCAGCTACTCTTGCAGTCACCCAGCAAGACGGGTTCCCGGCAGGGAAACTTGACACATACACCGTGGGAGAAGATGGCCTCGTGCGCGGCGTCTTTAGCAATGGCGCCACTCGCATTTTGGGCCAAATCCCCATTGCCCGGTTTGCTAACCCACAAGGGCTAGAGCAGCGTTCCGAAACCATGTTCGCCGAGGGGGTGAACTCTGGGTTGCCTGTCATAGCGGCGCCCGGAACGGAAGGGACCGGCACACTCATTTCTGGGGCATTAGAGCTATCTAACGCCGATATCGGTGAGAACCTGACCGACCTCGTGATTGCGGCCACCTATTACCGCGGCAATACCCGGGTCATTTCCACCGCGCAACAGTTGCTCGACGAGCTATTGAACATCCGGCGGTGAAAGGCTGGCCACCAACGGAAATAGAAGCACTGCCCGGCGGCCAACCTCATAAAAAGGCCTTGGAAGCCGCTGGCAGCCTTCCGCTTATTACCGCGCTAAATATTCCTCTAGAAGTCTTAGATTCTTCACATTCGCCTTCCAAGCGATATCGGCAACATCGCCAACTACGGGGACCGCTCCGACGAGGCAATCAACGGCCAAGTTTGTGTACATCCGAGCCAGCACCTGTTTGCTCACCCCCAATCGTCGCGCCTGATCAATCAAGTAGAGCGAAACCATCGCGGTCGCCACATCGCCCACAACGGGCGCCAACCCCACCAGCCCATCGAGTCCCACCGTAATATTAAGGCCAGGAATTCGAATGGCCTGATCCATTAAATGGACGAGTCGTCGTAGACGCCGTAGCTTTTTCTCGATGACGTTCTTGTCCAGAGGGACGATTAGTTCAGGTTGCTGGGTAGCCCCTCGCCCGGCGGTTGGCGACACGCGAGAGTAGTCGTACGCTGGCATGGGGCTTCCAATGTCCTTAAGCAAGAGTAATAGTTAGCCCGCCATACCCGGTCAGGGGCAATTTTCGCGCCAATTGTTTTAGGCGCCAGTTCATTGCAACACCGCCGAGTGACCCTCTATCTTATTAGACCAGTTACTCTTCGCCGTTTGCTATAGTAGGCGACTACGGAGGGTGCATCTTGGACCGGGGCGGAACAATGACGCCGTGCTCCGCCGCGCCGAGCATTGAGAGGAAAGAACCTCATGGGGTATTGGCGTTCTCGCGAGAATGTGGTCGCTGTTCTTGGGCGATCCGCCGCATTCCTGTTGCTCATTGCGTTATCTACCTCGCCCGCCCGCGCAGACCTTGCCGAAGCCCAAAATTATTTCCGCACCGGCAGGTATCTCGAATGCAGCCGCGCAGCAGAGGAAGCCATCGATGCGGGCGAGTGGCAGGAACAATGGCGGCTGCTGAAAATTGAAGCCGACCTCGCCTGCGGCCAGTATTCGTCGGCACGGAAGACCTTGGAAGAGGCGCTTCCGCGGTATCCTTCCAGCATTTCCTTGCGGTTACTTGGGCGGCGGGTCATGCAGCTCAATAACCGTCCCGATGAGGCGGATAAACTGCTTGCCGAAATTGAGACGCTGATTAATCAAGCGCCGTGGAGATACAGCGATCCCGCAAACCTGGTCGTCGTAGGACAAGTTTTACTGCTGCGCGGCGAGGATCCAGGACAGGTGCTAGAAGCTTTCTTCGACCGCGCGAGAAAAGCCAAGCCGGACTACCTTGGGGCCTATCTTGCCGCAGCCGATTTAGCATTGTCAAAGAACGACTTTGCTCTGGCCGCTGAAGGACTGGAGAATGCGCTAAAAATTGCGAATGATTCCCCGGACGTCTACTGCAAGCTTGCGCAAGCTTATGCTCCTTCCGACGCCGAAAAAGCAACCGCATATTTAGAGAAGGCGTTAGCAATCAATCCGCGCCACGTTGAATCGCTCCTAGTTCAGGTGGAGAACGCGATCGACGCCGAACGCTACGATGATGCAAAATCGCTGCTCGACCGTGTTCTCTCGATCAACTTACGCGAACCGCGTGCTTGGGCGTACCTTGCGGTGCTCGCTCATCTTGAGGCTGACGAAACGGGGGAGCGTCTTTGGCGCTCGGCGGCTTTGAGCATCTGGAAATCGAATCCCGAAATTGATCACCTGATCGGACGCAAGCTCTCGCAGAAGTACCGCTTTGCCGAAGGAGCTGCAGCTCAACGGCGCGCCCTGAAATTGTCTCCCAATTATCAGCCCGCCAAACAACAGCTCAGCCAGGACTTATTACGACTTGGCGAGGAGGAAGAAGGTTGGCGATTGGCCGCCGAAGTGTTTTCTCGCGACGAGTACAACGTGCTGGCGTACAACCTCACGACGTTATACGAGCAACTTCAAACCTTTCGCACGCTGGAGGCGATCGACGAGAAGGGGGGAGGATTCATCGTGCGTATGAACGCGCGCGAAGCGGAAGTTTATGGCGATCGAGTCCTCGCATTGCTGGAACGCGCTCGCACCGTACTTTGTGAAAAGTATGATGTGCAATTGGAAAAGCCCATTGTTGTTGAGATTTTCGATCAATCGAAGGACTTTGCCATTCGAACCTTCGGGCTGCCGGGCGGTGCTGGGTTCTTGGGCGTATGCTTCGGCCGCGTGATCACGGTCAAGAGCCCCGCGGCGCTGAGCGGCCATGCGGCGAATTGGGAGGCTACGCTCTGGCACGAGTTCTGCCATGCCGTAACCTTGGAGAAAACTAGAAATAAGATGCCCCGCTGGTTGAGTGAAGGCATCTCGGTCTACGAGGAGCGACAGGCGAATGCGAATTGGGGGCAAAGTATGAACCCCCGCTATCGCCAAATGATTCTCGACGGAGAGTTGACGCCCGTAAGCCAACTAAGCGGCGCGTTTCTTTCACCACCGAGCGGCTTACATTTGCAGTTCGCTTACTATGAATCGGCTCTCGTGGTTGAGTACCTGGTGGAAAAGTACGGTTTGGAAACTCTGCAGCGAATCTTGACCGACCTTAGCGCGGGGTTGACCATTAACGAGTCCTTGCAACGATACACGGGTTCACTTGCAGCGTTTGACGCGGAGTTCGCCGCTTACGCGAAAGAGAAAGCGCTTGCGTTGGCGCCTGAAGCCGATTGGAGCGAGCCCGACCTTTCTCCAGCAGCCGACCTATCGCGTTGGGAGGAATGGAGTCGTGAAACCCCGAACAACATCAGCGCTCTGCGCACTCTTGCCAAGAAGCTGATAGAAGCAGAGAAATTCAGCGAGGCGAAACGCCCGCTTACCGCACTTCGCACGCTCTATCCCGACGACCATGGCGCGGAGAACGTTTATCATCTTCTAGCGCAAGTCCATCGCGCTTTAGGCGAAACCACCGAGGAGCGTGAATGTCTTGAGGCCTGGGCGGCGCGCGACGCCCAAGCAACCCTTGCGTACCTGCGTCTCTTGGAACTCACCGCGGCCTCCGAAGACTGGTCTGCGGTGCGCAAGAGTGCAGAGGACTTAATGGGAGTTAACCCACTCCTGACCATTCCACATGAATATCTCGCAAAGGCCGGTGAAGCGCTGGACGACACGTCCACCGCACAGGCGGCGTATCGGGCATTATTGGCCCTTGACCCCTACGATCCAGCCGAGATGCATTATCGTCTTGCTCGCCACTTACTTCGCGAGGGCAAGACCGCCGAGGCCAAATATCATGTGCTACGCAGTCTGGAGGAAGCGCCGCGATTTCGCGCCGCTCACCAGTTGCTACTACAAGTTGTGGATGGTGAAGATCCGTAGCGGGCAGTTCTTCTCGTTCTTCAAATCGTTCGGAGGGCGCCAATCAACCTGAAAGATTCAGGAGGATCGTTATGCAACGATGGTCGACTATTCTGCTGCTCATGATTCCACTGGCCTTCACCGTCTTAGGCGAGTCTTGGGCGCAGCGATGGCGACGTCAACGCGAAGAATTCTTTGACCCCACGGATCGTCGCGGCGTTCCCATGTGGGAGCAAGATGAGCATTTTGGAAACGACGTATTCACCTTTGTGCGCATACGTTATGACTCGGGATGGGGGCGCGGATGGGGTGGAGGCGGCTGGGCGACCGACTTCCCCGACAGTGACTTGAACTTCCCCTATCGCCTCCAACAACTCACCTCGATGCGGGTCAACCCGCAATACAAGGTGCTGGACCTAACCGACCCAGAGTTGTTGGATTACCCCTTCGTCTATCTCATCGAGCCTGGGCGAATGACCCTAAGCGAGCCCGAAGTACGGGGTTTGCGCAGGTATCTGCTCAACGGTGGTTTTATGATGGTGGATGACTTTTGGGGCGAGGACGAATGGGACAATCTCTACGCAGAGCTGAAACGCGTCTTTCCCGACCGCGAACCGCAGGAATTACCGTTAGAGCACCCCATATTCCATTGCGTGTATGACCTGAAAGAAAAGCCCCAGGTTCCGAGCATTCACACGTGGTTAAGTTCGGGCAGAACGTACGAGCGCTGGGATGCACAAGAACCGCATTACCGCGCCTTGTTCGACGACAACGGCCGCATGATGGCGATTATTTGCCATAATACGGACTTGGGCGACGGCTGGGAGCGAGAAGGAGAACACGAGGAGTACTTTCGCGAGTTCTCGGAAAAGAAGGCCTACCCGATGGGCATCAACGTTGTTGTGTACGCCATGACGCATTAGCCCGGAGGGAGCCACAGTCAAGCTCCGCCACGGCGACTGCTTTTCACCAAGCCACTTTTCGTTCAACTACCGCTTAGTTCCAAAATATCGTGAACACATCACTCAACGCGTACGAACTTGAACAGCGTTCAGTCCAGCATCTGCGCGAAAGTCGCGACCGGATCGACAAGGAATTGTCAAAATCGATCGTCGGTCAAAAAGAAGCGGTCGAACAGTTGCTCATCAGCCTTTTCGCAGGGGGACATTGCTTAATCACCGGAGCGCCGGGGCTGGCAAAGACGCTCTTAGTACGATCGATCGCACAGATTTTCCATCTCAAGTTCCAGCGCATCCAGTTCACTCCCGATTTGATGCCAGCCGACATCACGGGGATGGAAATTCTGGAAGACGTTGGCGAGGGCCGTCGCGCAATGCAGTTCGTTAAGGGGCCAATCTTTGCAAACGTCATTCTGGCCGACGAAATCAATCGTACTCCTCCCAAAACTCAGGCCGCGCTCCTGGAAGCCATGCAGGAGCATCAAGTGACGGCCGCTGGCGTCCGTTACCCGTTAGACAAACCCTTCTTCGTGCTAGCCACTCAGAACCCCATTGAAATGGAGGGCACGTATCCGCTTCCTGAAGCGCAGCTCGACCGCTTTATGTTCAATGTGGTCATTGACTATCTGCCCGAGGATGAAGAAGTCGAAGTTGTGATGCGGACCACTGCGGCGCCTCCGCCTCCAATTGAACCTCTCTTCACGGGTGACGATGTACTGCGTTTTCACGAAGTAGTGCGCAGAGTGCCCGTAGCAGAGGACGTGGCCAGGTACGCAGTAAGGTTGGCCTCAGCCAGTCGTCCGAACCGGCCCGACTCGCCCGACTTTGTCAACCACTGGGTCAGTTGGGGCGCTGGTTTACGAGCCGCTCAGTACCTGGTGTTGGGAGCTAAGGCAAGAGCGTTGCTTGCCGGGCGGGTTCACGTCACGCACGAGGATATCCAATCGCTTGCCTACCCTGTATTACGACACCGCATCTTGGTGAACTACCGGGCGGAGGCTGAAGGCGCCACCGTCGAGAATGTCATCGGCCGGCTCTTGGAGCACGTCCGGCCAACATAGCGTCGCGATCCTGCAAACAGGAGCCCTCATCGGAAATGGCCAACTTCATCGATCCCGCGACGCTCATGCGCATTAAGAATCTTGAAATGCGCGCCAAGACCGTTGTCGAGGGCTTCTTAAGCGGAATGCATCGCAGTCCATATCATGGTTTCTCGGTCGAGTTCACCGAATACCGCCCATACACAAAGGGTGATGACCCGCGGTATCTCGACTGGAAGCTTTACGCTCGAACCGATCGCTGCTACATCAAGCGATTCGAGGATGAGACAAACTTGCGCTGCTACCTGGTCGCTGATCGCAGTCGCTCTATGGCGTATGGAACGCGCGGATACACCAAGGCCGATTATGCGGCTACCTTGGCGGCTACGCTGGCCTACTTTCTAACGCAACAACGTGACGCCGTTGGGCTTCTCACGTTTGACGAGCAGGTCGTCGAATTAATTCCTGCCCGGTACCACCACGGCCAATTACATCGACTCATGACCGCGTTGGAACGAGAACCGGCAGGGCAAGCGACAGACCTGGCGGCGCCTCTGGAACGAATTGCTGAGCGTGTTCGCAAACGGGGCGTTATTGTACTCGTATCGGACCTGTTGGCTCCGCTTGAGGCCTTGGACAGGAATCTTGGATACCTTCGGTCCCAGGGCCATGAAGTTGTTGTGTTTCGCGTGCTCGATCCAGCCGAATTGGATTTTTCCCCTGGCGATTCCGCCCAATTTCGTGACCTTGAGTCAGGGAAAATCATGTACGTCGATCCTGCGGCGATGCAACGCGAATACCGCCGTCGATTTGGCGAACATGCCGCGGCATTGGAAACGACATGCGCTAATCTTGGAATTGACCTGCGCACATTGACGACCGATCAACCACTCGAGATCGCCTTGTTTGATTACCTGTACGTGCGCCAGCGCCGGGGTCGTCAGGTCTTGCGCAGCGGCGGAAGTTCAAGTCGCGGCGCTCAGTAACGTTACAGCGCAGGCGCGATATGGCGATTTAGAACGAAACTGACCGACGCAGGGACCTATGGGTTTTCTCACGCCGCTCTACATTGCAGGACTTGCCGCTCTGGCGCTGCCTTTGCTTTTCCACTTAATCCGGCGAATTCCCCGCGGTGAAGTACCGTTCAGCTCCCTCATGTTCTTAACGCCGACTCCTCCGAGGATCACGCGTCGCAGTCGGCTGGATCAATTGGTGTTGCTTGCCCTTCGGGCACTCGCGCTGGCCCTGGTTGCTTTGGCTTTCTCTCGACCTTTTTTTCGAGATGCGGCGACATTGGAAACGAACGCCACACATGGGCGGCGTGTCGCGATCCTTGTTGACGTAAGTGCGAGCATGCGCCGCGATGGCTTGTGGGAAGAGGCGATTGATCGCGCCGCCACCCTCATATCCGGGTTGCGGCCTACTGATCAATTCGCGTTATTTGTGTTTGACCGCGACGTGACGACCTTAGTCGACTTTGACGAACAGCGGTCGGTCGATCACCGCCAGCGCGCCGAATTAGCAAAGCGTCGCTTGGCGAACGTATCTCCCACATGGGCGTCAAGCGATTTGGGCGGCGCGCTGGCGACCATTGCCGATCGGTTAGATTCGCTCCATTCCTCCGAGAGTGACCACGATGACGTTTCGCAGATTGCTTTGATCAGCGATCTTCAACAAGGCGCCTCGGTACGCGCGCTTCATACCTATGAGTGGCCTGTTCACGTTGACCTGGAACTTTACATGGTAACGCCTCGTGATCCCACCAACGCAAGTATCCATTGGATCACCGAGGAATTGGGGCATGCGCCCGATGGATCTGCCAACAACCCAGGCGAAAATCGTGGCCGCCAACTTACGCAGCCCGTGCGCGTCGTAAATGCGGCAAATTCTCAAGCAGAGCAGTTTGAACTCGTCTGGATGGACATGAGCGGTCAAGTGCTTGGAAAACCGCTCCCCGTTTACGTTCCGCCGGGACAAGGACGCATTTTTCGAGTGTCTCGCCCACCTGCATCAGGCGACCTGCGGCTTGTTCTGACCGGCGACAGCCACAATTTTGACAACACTTTGTACGTCATTCCGCAAACGCCCGAGAATGTCACCGTGGCTTATCTGGGCGAAGACGCCACCGATGACCCGCAAGGTTGCCGCTACTACATCGAGCGTGCGTTAGCTTACCGCCAAAGTTACATGCTTACGGTGAAAGCTCTCGCCGCGCACGAGCCTTTGCAGGCGCCGGGCGAATTGGCTCCGCGGTTGGTCGTTGTTGCCGCTCCTCTCAGTGAACAACGTCTTGCCGAGTTACTGCGCTATCTGGAGCAGGGCGGTCGCGCGCTCTACACGATACTTTCGGCAGACGATACGACCGCAGCAACACTTCTGGGAAGCCCCGCATTGAACCTCGCTGAAACTCGGCCAAGCGATTATGCTTTGCTCGGCGCTGTTGAGTTCTCGCACCCGCTGCTGGCGCCCTTTGCTGATCCCCGGTACAGCGACTTCACGCAGATTCACTTTTGGCGGTATCGCCGCTTTGTCGATGTCGATCAAACACCGACTCTCGAAGGCGGCGACGTACGCATTCTTGCTAAGTTCGACAATGGCGCCCCGGCTTTGCTGGAGCGAACGGTGGGCGATGGTCGCTGCTATATTTTGATGACGAGCTGGCGCCCTGTTGATAGTCAGCTTGCCCGTTCATCCAAGTTCGTGCCGTTGCTATGGGGAATGCTGGGCGTTGAGTCCACCTCAGACTCTCGCCGGCTTTTGGTGGGCGAACCTTTGAAGCCGCCCGCCAATCGCAATGAGCAACTGGCCATCATTCTTCCTAACGGAACCCAAACCACGTTGAGCACCGGCGAAGGCGAGTTCCGTGACACGAACGAACCAGGCGTATACGTGGTCGGCAAACATCGATTTGTCGCGCAGCTCGATCCTGCCGAAAGCGAAACTGCGCCGATGGCTGTTGAGAATCTCGAGGCTTTGGGAGTCCGCCTCAAGGGAGATCGCGAGCGGCAGGTTGAGGAGCAGCGGCGACGTCACCTTCGCGATATTGAACTAGAAGGACGCCAAGCCATCTGGCGTTGGCTGCTCGCTCTCGCGCTGGGCGTGCTTATCTTTGAAACATGGCTGGCGGGATACAAGTCAAGACCTCGCTCCTTCGAAGCTCAAACCTGAAACGACCGGAGCGACTCCATAACATCCTCGACACACTGCTCCAATTCCGCGGCCTTGGCGGCTGCGGCGGAGAGTTGCCCGGCTTCTGCCAATTTTTCAATAGCTCGGGCTGTGGCGACGGTAAGCTCTGCGCCAAAGTTTGACGCCAATCCTTTCAGGCTGTGGGCGGCCCGCTGAACTTCTTCTGCGTTTGCCTCACGTAATCCGGTCCGAATGCGCTCCAGTAATTCGGGCGCATCTTCCAGGAAGAAGTTGGCCATATCAACCATCAACGTACGGTTACCGTCCATTCGCTCCAACGCGCCCCGAAAATCCACTTCGTTCGATAGCGTCGAGCGGGAGGCAAGATTGTTCGAGTGACCATCGCAGCGTTGAATCTCGGGCGCGGCGAGACTCGCCGTCACCGACGGAGTCGCCGAGATCAGTGCGCGCGATGTGTGATTAAGTCGGGCGACGTTTTCGCGACGCAGCGAGCCGCTCCTCGTTGCGTAGCTTTCGATTAACTGAACCAATTGCGCTGCGTCTACGGGTTTCGAGAGATAAGCATCCATTCCCGCCGCCAAGCAGCGTTCCTCAAAACCGCGCGTAGCGTGAGCCGTCATTGCAATGATGGGGACATCGGGCGATGTACGATCCGAAGCGGCCGACGGTTCTAAATTACGGATCGCTGCGGTTGCCTGGAACCCGTCCATCGTCGGCATTTGAACATCCATCACAACCACGTCAAAGACATGATGGTAACACAACTCGATCGCTTCCCGACCATTGTCGGCGCCAATCACCGTGTGCCCGCGTTTCTCAAGTATTTTTGTAAGCACTTTTTGATTGGCCGGAGTGTCTTCAACGACCAGTACGTTGGCGGCCACAGGGGCTGCGTTCCTCTCCACGGCGAGCGGCTCCTCGAGCCGCCGGGTGCGAATCCCCGCATAGGCCGACAGCAGAGCGGCCGCCAAGTCGGCCTGAGCTACCGGTTTTTCAAGGTAGGTCACGTCCAGATCCGCACAACGCTGCGCAAACTCTTGCTTGTCGGCTGACGACAACATTAACACAATCGAAGTTGCAAGGTCCGGATCCTTTTGAATGGTATGTGCGAGTTCAACTCCATCGACGCCCGGCATTAACGCATCAAGCAGTATGAGAGGAAAGCGGCGTCCTTGGTCGCCTCGGCGAAGGTGCAACAATGCTTGCTCGGCATTGCTGGCAAGCGCAGGCCGCATTTTCCAGTGACGCAGCGTGTCGCGAAGAATGCGGCGATTGGCCGCGTTATCGTCGACAATAAGCACGGGCACATCCCGAAGGGGCGTGAGGTCCTGATCAACCATCACACGACCTTGCTCGTCGCTGGCCAACTCAAACCAAGCCGTAAAATAGAACTTGCTTCCCTCGCCAATGTTGCTCTCCACCCAAATTCGCCCCTCCATCGCCGAAATAAGTTGAGAAGCAATGGCCAGCCCTAGGCCAATCCCGTCATATTGCCGCGTACTTGACGCATCGGCCTGCGTAAAAGGAGCAAAAATTCGTTTTTGATCCTCGGGCGAAATGCCTATCCCGGTGTCGGCCACGCGAAACAGCAAGCATACCTTTTTGGCTGTCAATGAATGCATTTCGACGTCAACGATCACTTCCCCCTGCTCGGTGAACTTGATCGAGTTGCCCACCAAGTTCGCGACAATCTGTTCCAACCGCGTGGCGTCGCCCACAAGGTAATCGGGCGCCTCGGGACGAACGTTAAGCACCAATTCTAGTCCCTTGCTATGCGCCCTTAAGGCCAAGGTTTTCATGACCTCGTCTAAGGCTTCTCGCAAGCGAAAGGGGGTCATCTCCAATTCAAACCTCCCTGCTTCAATTTTCGAAAAATCCAACAAGTCATTGAGGAGGCGAAGGAGCATCGAAGCCGACTCACGTGCGACGGTAAGATTCTCCCGCACATCATCGCTAAGCGGCTCTTGGAGACAGAGGTCGGTCATTCCAATAACCGCATTGAGCGGCGTGCGCAGTTCATGACTCACGTTCGCAAGAAAGTCGCTTTTCGCGCGGTTCGCTGCGTGTGCTTCTGCAATGGCGCGCCGCAGCCCGGTTTGGGCGTCCAGCAGGGCGTCCTTCGTGCGCGTCAACTCCTCAACGTGGCGCTGGGCGTCACGGTAAGCCAGCGCCGCGCTTTCGCCAAGCGTCTGGGCCCGGCGCCGGGCGTCGTGCATCGCCCCCGCCAACACGCTAATCAGAACGCCTTCGAGCAGGAACATGGTCATCCGCACGAATCCCACGTTCCCTTTGAGAAACATGTTGTATTCGGGGATGACGAAGAACGAACTTGTCAGGAACCCTACTAGCCCCACGCAAAAGAGGCCAGGCCAAACCCCGCCGTACCAAGCTGTAAAAACGACGGGCGCCGCGCAAAACAAAAAGGGGCTTAGTTCCTGTTCGACAAATGGGTCGATCAGTTCTTTTAGCCCAATGGCCAAGAACACCGAAACGACCGCCACCCAATAGGGAGCGATGTAACGAAATACCTTTTTCCAGCCCATTGGGCCGAATCCCAGGGGGTTCGATTGAGATTGCTTGGATGACTTGAGACTTGCCAATTGGGAGCGGTACATCCGATGGTCAACGCACAACGATGTAGGACGGCAACCTTAAGCTTGGTTTACCGATAACCACAAGAATACTTCTTTAGCACGACTTGGTGTTCCCCTCGAACTGTAAGTGGCTCCTTAAGCTTCTGGCGCAGCATTTGCTGCATTATGAATGGGGTGACGATCGTTGTCTGCCCACGCGAACCAACTCGCTGCATATTCCGAGCCGAACTTCGAAATCTTTCCCACACTCGGCCGGAAATAGCACACTTTTGCCGTGGAGTTTGTTATGCCTTATTGGACTCTCGTTTTTCTGCTGCTGGCGATCGTCGCTGCAGCATTTGGCGTTTCGGATATATCCGGCGCCGCATCCACAACCGCCCAAATCTTGTTCGTAGTATTCCTGGGGTTGTTTTCTGTGAGCTTCATAACGGCGGTCGCACAGCGACGCCGCTTGCGAGGCAATTCGCAGGCGCCCAGAAACAGTCCGTAGGGGTCGGCGCACCACCTATGGATAGTTAGCGAAGAAGTTCGCCTCTCGTCGTAACTGCATCTAGAAGGAGAATTGATTCATTTCAATTCCCGTCTATGGGCCAGAAGGTCGACGCTTTTTCGTTGAGCGGTCCTTCACCGCGCGTTCCGTCTAGCCGGTTCGGCACGTTGATTGGCGCCGATACAAAACTTCTCGTGGACAAAAGTGGACGCTCGCCCAATCACGCAGAACACAAGCATCAGACACACTTCAAGACAATTCGCGACTTGCTTCCATCGAAGCGCGAACTTGCAGAATATCCGCCGACACTGGCCGCTAAATAAGCTACCGCCCCACGAATTTTATACCAGCTTGTCGGCGCATTTAGCGCCATGGTCGAACTTATTCTCTTGCTGTTTCTCATCCTCTTGTGGACCACGACCCTGCCGTTTTGGCCCTACAGCCGACCATGGGGAAGCGAGCTTTCACGTGGAGTTGGACTGGTATTGCTGATCACGCTCGTTTTAGCGGTCGTGCGTTGGCTGAAATAGCGAGAGCCTTTGGCAAGCCATTGTGCTAACAATCTGGTAATCACACGTAGAAACTGTGCCCCGGAGCCTTACAGCACGAACCTCATGTTCTGGCGCCAATTTCGCACGAGAAGTCGAAAAGGGCGGTCAACTCGAATGAGCGTCACCGAACTCCTCGCTGTCGGCGAGGCGTGCTATACTTCCCCTAAGTTCCCATCTAACCGATTCGTTTCCACCGCACCAACCAAAAATTGCATCATGAAGTTGCTTCCCACCGCTATCGTAGCGTTGCTTCTGGCGCCTGCCGTTGCGTGTGCCCAGGAAACCCTGCCTTCGCAGCTTAAGACTACCAAAGAGAAGGCCAGCTATAGCGTCGGCGTGAATATTGCGCAAGAACTCCAGCAGGCTGGCTTCGATATGAACCTGATCATCAAGGGGCTGCAGGACGCTCTGGCCGGAAGGACTCCCTTGCTGAATGAGGACCAGCGCCGTGAAGCGATCTTCGCGTTCAACCAAGAGCAGGGGCAAATGCTGGCCGAAAAGAACAAGAAGGAAGGCGCCGAGTTCGTGGCAAACTTCAAGAAGGAGAAGGATGTCCGGACGCTCCCAGGCGGTGTGTTGTACCAGGTGCAGAAGGCCGGAAATGGCAAGTCCCCCACGGCGACGGACCGAGTTACCGTTCATTATCGAGGCACGTTGATCGACGGCCGGCAATTCGATAGCTCGTATGATCGCGGCGCGCCCACTTCGTTTGGCGTCCAAGAAGTGATCGACGGTTGGACCCAAGTGCTACAAAAAATGAAGGTTGGCGACAAATGGAAGGTCGTCATTCCTCCTGAGCTGGCTTACGGTGAGCGTGGCTTTGGCCCGGCAATTGGCCCGAATGCAACGCTAATTTTCGAAATTGAACTTCTGGCGATCGAGCAGCCCGAAGCAGCCGCCAATCCGTAGTTGCGTCTCGCAATCGAATTGTCGCGCAGCGTCTGATTTCTTGTCGACGCTGCGTTTTTTTTGTGCATATTGGAAGAGTTCGCCCCTCACTATCACATCAGGGGGCAATTCGTCGGCTTGGCCGCCGCGAGTGTTGCAACAGAACGAATTGGTCGGGCGCCGCGCGATGCAGAATCTTCCTTTCCTGCCTTTGGACTCCGAAAGCCCTCCAACCTTGCAGGGTGAAGCGCTGTCGACCTATGTTCAAAATGTTGCCGAAGCTCTACGCGACGACTTGAACATGGCCGGTGAGCTAACGGCGCAATGGCAGCAGGCTTCGCTGGCCGAGAGCCTTGTTGATGCGGCCGTAAGACGTTGCTTGAATCGGCTCGAAGCCACGGGATGCGTGGGAGTCGCAAATCGCTTACCCTCAAGCCGCCTGTGGAATCTTCTGGGCGAGCGTCTTTCACATAGCTGGCTCGTTCACCGCGCGCGAACCAAGCCTCGTGGCTACGCCGGCGATTACGAACTACTCGAATGGATTTGCGAAAACCGTGTGGGCGATCACCCATTCGGTCGCGCGCTCGACCGGTTTTTTCAAAATCAAGCGGCTCCGCACGCTGTCCGTGCTCGGACCGACTTGTTCGCCAGCGCCATTGTGGAAGCATTGCTTCACAATGCTGGGAACCCAGTGCGTTTGGTCCATGTTGGCGCAGGCCCGGCGGCCGACGTACGCCGTGCCGCGGCGATGCTGCCCGCGGAGCTCCGTCTTCGCCTTCATGCTACGCTGCTCGACCTTGATCCAGCCGCGCTCGATTTTGCGTGTGAACGTTTGACGATGCTATTGCCCGGCGACCAGATCGCTGTACGGCAAGTGAACGTCAAACGATTAAAGCGAGAAAGCGACGCATTTTCCGACGCCGATGTTTTAGCGTGCCCCGGCCTATTCGATTACTTAACTGACGAAGAGGCGGCGGCTCTCTTATCGTTGTTCTGGCAGCGGCTTCGCCCTGGAGGACGATTGCTCGTCGGCAACTTTGCACCCGACCATCCCACACGGTCCTACATGGAGTGGGTTGGCAACTGGTATCTTATTTACCGTACGAAAGAGGATCTACGTCGACTCGCCATACAAGCGGGCATCCCGCTTACAGCGTTTTCGATTACCGCCGAACGATTCGGGGTCAATCTATTTATTTTGGCTCAGAAGCGTTGAAACAGCGGGTTGGCTCCCGCCATATTGCCCGGGGACATGCACGGGAAGTGTAGTCGGCGTGGAGGTCTTGTTTTCCCAGGCGTCAAAGTACTTGCCAAGGAAAGCTCCGCGACGCAAAATTGCTGCCCCCACAATGCCCAAAGCCGCTCCCACCAATACGTCGCTAAGAAAGTGAGAGCCTGAGACCATTCGTTGAAACGACGCTAAGGCTGCAAACGCGAGAAATAAACGTCGTCCTTGCGGATAGACCATTGCCAGCCCCAATGCGAAACCCACTGC
>CAYWIS010000083.1:9153-23577 GCA_964458385.1 uncultured Pirellulaceae bacterium | reverse complement strand
AACCGCATTCACCGCTACATCGAAATTGGCCGCCAAGAAGGCCGCGAGGCGCTCGCGGTCGATGTGGGAACCTTGGCCGAGCAAGGCTACTACATCGGCCCACACATCTTTACCGACGTTTCGCCGACGGCGCAGATCGCGCAAGAAGAAATCTTCGGCCCGGTGCTGGCGGTGATGAAGGCTCGCGACCTGGACGAGGCCTTCTCGATTTTCAACAACACGCTCTACGCCCTTACCGGCGGTATCTTCTCGCGCAGTCCCGCCAACTTGGAACGGGCCACGCGTGAATTAGAAGCGGGCAACTTGTACCTGAACCGCAATATCACGGGCGCCCTGGTCGGTCGGCAGCCGTTTGGCGGGTACAAGATGTCGGGCATTGGCGCCAAGGCGGGCGGTCCCGATTACCTGCTTCAGTACGTCATCCCGCGCACGATTACCGAAAACACCCTCCGCCGCGGCTTCGCCCCGATGGAAGAAACCTAGGCTTCCGCCGCCAAACGCCGCACGGGCAAAGGGCCTTACACGCGCGGCCCCTTGGTGGCTGGGTGAGGGAAAGTTAGGTTGAGAAGGAAGCCCCGCCGAGATCAAATCGGCGGCCTTTACCCAAAGCAGGATTGGAAACGCGGCGCCCTTGGCGTGGACGCCGCAGAAGCGATACAGGCAACGCGCAGGATCTTTTGCAACATGGCCGAAACCTTGGACGTACTGGTGATCGCTCCGCATCCGGACGATGCAGAGCTAGGCATGGCGGGGGCGATTCTGAAAATGCAAGACGAGGGGCTGCGCGTGGGCATCCTCGATTTGACCAACGGCGAGCCTACGCCGTACGGCAACCCCGAATTACGGGCCAAGGAAACCGCCGCCGCCACCGAGATCTTGGGCGTCGCCTGGCGAGAAAACCTGGGTTTGCCTAACCGCCGATTGGAGCCCACGTTGGAAGCGCGGGCGAAACTGGCGGGAGTGATTCGTCGTACTCGGCCGCGATGGTTGTTTGCGCCGTACTGGATCGACGCGCACCCCGATCACGTGGCGGCGACCGAATTGGTTGACGCCGCGCGGTTCTGGGCCAAGCTGACCAAGAGCGATTTGCCTGGCGAACCGCATCACCCGCAGCGTATTTACAATTACTACTGCGTTCATCTGAAGCAGGCGCCGCAACCGGCCTTTGTGCTCGATATTACGCCGTATTGGGAACGCAAACTGGCCGCAATTCGCTGCTACGAAAGCCAGTTCATCACCGGCCGGCCGACGGAGCCTCCGACGTTCTTGGACCTGTAAGAAATCGAGGCTGCCTACTGGGGCAAGACCATCGGCGTTCGCTACGGCGAGCCGTTTACCTGCCGCGAACCGCTTGGGCTAAAGCAGTTGAGCGGCCTGATCTAAGAACCGCTGCTGGGGCGCTTTTTGAGCCCGCCGGCGAGTCGTCAACGCCGGTAGGCTGTCAGTAAGCAAGCAAAACGCGGCGAGTAACCGCCTCGCTCCCTGGTTATCTACCGTTGCGTAACGGCGGCGATGGCCCGGCAGAGCGTGGGCAGGTTCGCTTCGGTCATGCCGGCCACATTAATGCGGCCATTGCCGACTATATAGATGGCGTGCTCACTGCGCAACTGGTCTACTTCAATGGGCGTAAGGCCCGAGAACGAGAACATGCCGCGTTGCCGTTCGATGAACGACCAATCGCGCGGCGAGCCGACCTCGGCCATTGTCTCGACGAACTTCCGCCGCATGCCGTTGATGCGGTCGCGCATGCCGGCCACCTCTTGTTCCCACTGGCGGCGCAGCGCTTCGTCGGAAAGGATTGTGGCTACAATCCGCGCCCCATGCGCCGGCGGATTGGAGTAGCTAGAGCGGATGCAGACCTTCACGTGGCTCATGGCCGCTTCGGCCGACGCCCGGTCGGCGGCCACCACGGTCAGGGCTCCGACCCGCTCGCCATACAAGCCGAAGTTCTTGGAGAACGAACTACAAATCAACACTTCCTGCCCTGGCCGGCAGAGTGTTTGAATGCCCACCGTGTCTTCTCGAATGCCGTCGCCAAACCCCTGGTAAGCGAAGTCCACCAGCGGTAGCAAGTTGCGGGCGTGAATCACATCGGCGATTTGCCGCCATTGCTCGGGCGTAGGATCGACGCCCGTGGGGTTGTGGCAGCCGCCGTGCAATAACACCACGTTGCCGGGAGGAATCTTCTCGAGCGTTTGCAGCATCGCCTCCAGGGCGAGGGAGTTGTTCTCTGCGTCAAAGTAAGGATAGACCTCCACCTTCAGCCCCGAGGCGGCGAAGACGCTGGGGTGGTTCGGCCAAGTCGGCTGGCTAATCCAGACCGTGGCGGTCGGATGCAGGCGATGGATCGTATCGGCCGCCGCTCGCAGGGCCGCCGTTCCACCGGGAGTCTGAGCGGTGGACGCCCGGCCCGAGAGCACAATCTCGTGCTCATCGCCAAACAGCAGGCTTTGCACGCCGACAGCGTATTCGGCCAGCCCGGAAATGGGCAGGTAGCTTTTCGAGGCGCCTTTCTCCAGCAGGCGCCGTTCGGCCTCTTTGACGGTCTCTAAGGTGGGCGTGGCGCCTTGGGCGTCTTGGTACACGCCCACGCTCAGGTTAATTTTCTCCTTCCGTGGGTCTTTAAGGTATGCTTCGGTCAGACCGAGAATTGCGTCGGGCGGCGCCGGTTGCAGATCTTTGAACATGGACAGAAATCAGGGCAAGTGAGCTTAGCTCTAGGGCCGGAGAAACATTACCGGGCAAGAAGTTTAGCGTACCGCGAACCCCCGGCGGCCGTAAGCCCCCGCAAGTGCTAGAAAACCCGCAAGGCTTTCCTCCCGCTGGCTTTGCCGCGGGGAAGCGTTCTTGGGAAACCGCGGCCCTGCAGCGCGGCGGGACCTACTCGGGCCTATCGCCGGCCGGCTGGGTTGTCCATTCTATCCCGCCAAACCCTAACTGTTTGCAGAGATTCATAAGCTGGATGACCGCGTCCGCCGGACATTGGGGATCTGCACGCACAACGACGGTAACACGGTCACGGTGTTCTTTGGCAATGCCCTCTAAAGCGCTTTGGATTTCGGGCGTCGCCTGACCGTCGATGGTCGGATTTCCCTGGGCGTCGACTTGGACCGTCACGCGTCGTCGCGGCGGCACGGTGATCAACTGCGGTTCGGCAAAGCCCATGGTACGGAACCGCTCTTGGATCTTTTGAAGATGGACAATGGGTGTCCCATCGACAACATACACCTGGGGTGGGGTAACCGGAACGCCCAGGGCGCGCGCCTGGCGAAATTGATCCTCGAGTTCCTCCAACGATCGCCGCTGGCCGTTGACCAGAAATTGTCCGTCCTGTTCCACTTCCACCACGAGCACATTTACCTGACCGGGCTGGGCGACTTGGTAATGATCGACGACCCGCTCCTTGGGAACGGCCACTTCTCGGAAGGTTAGCCAACTCACCAGGAAAAAGCCGATCGCCGCCAGAAGGCCCAAACCCACGAGCGCCACGACAACCATGTTGGCGCCCCCGCCATGGGACGGCGCGTGAGAATACTTGAAATCGCCCATGCGAAGGGAACCTTAAAGGCGGTAGGGAAGCGCAACTTGGGTTATTCGCTCTGCGCGTGCGAATCTTGGGCCGATTTTTGCTGTTCCTCAGAGGGGATCGCCGTCTCGCCTTGTGCGTCGTCCTGGCGTACCCTAACAAGCCCGGCCGAGCGGCGCTGCTGGCCGGCGCGTTACGGCTTTTCCTGATTGAGCGAGTCCGCCGTTATGACTTCTCCGCCGCCTGGCTTGATCCTTGCCAGCAACTCGCCGCGCCGACGCGATTTGCTTCGCGAAGCGGGGTACATGTTCGCCGTGATTGCCCCTTCCGAGGCGGCCGAGTGCGGCGTGTGCAGCCATGAAACGCCCCCCGAACTAGTCGCTCGCCTGGCGTACCAGAAGGCGCAAGATGTGGCTTCGCGCGTCGAAGAAGGGCTCGTGCTGGGCTGCGACACCGTGGCCGAATGCATGGGGCAAATTCTGGGCAAGCCCGTCGACGTGGAGCACGCTCGGCAGATGTTGAAGCTGCTCCGCGGACGGGTGCATCACGTCTATAGCGGCGTCTGCTTGTGGCGACGTCCCGACGACAAGCGGTTGGTGGAGGTGGCCGTGACCCGGCTTCGCATGGATCCCGTTTCAGACGAGGAGTTGGAGGAGTACCTGCAAAGCGGCCTCTGGGAAGGCAAGGCCGGCGCGTTTGGCTATCAGGACCGCCTGGGTTGGCTGCACATTGAAGAAGGAAGCGAGTCCAACGTGGTGGGCCTGCCCCTGGAGTTGGTGGCCGAAATGCTGGCCGTGCTCGACGCCGATTAGCCGCGGCGGTCTTGTCGGCAATTTAGAGTTCGCCCGGATCCTCTCGGCCTTCCGCCTGGAATCGTTGACGCCGGGCGCGCATCTCGGCTTGAAGTTCGTCTAGCTCCTTCCCTAGTCGCCAGTCGGCGTAGACCGTGTAGAGCGCCTTTCCAAACAGGTAGATTCCCGCCGCCGCCAGCGAGAGCACAATGAAGAACAGAATGCCCAGAAGAAAGACTTGCCGCATGAAGCTACCTACCCGCGAAAGAGACGCCTGACGGGCGCCGTGGGAGGACGGCGCTCCCCGGCTCCGGTGAGAACTCGGCCTTTCGATTGTGCCTTATTCAGCGGTTGAATCCAAGGTCGTATCGCCGCTTACGACGGTTATAATGGCCATCTTGGAACATCCCATTCGCCTAGCCGCGGCTTCACCTCCTGCCCCCTGCATAGAGTCTTGAGTTCCCTGTTGCTGACGCTGACGCTCTCGGTGCATTTGCTGTGCATGAACTTGGCCACCGCCGGCCCCTTGGTGTACGTGTGGCTCGACTGGTGCGAGCGCCGCGGCGATCAACTGGCCGGTCTTGCCGGTCGGCGGCTGGCGGGATGGTCCGTCGGAGCGCTGCTGGCGGGCATGGCGATCGGGGTGGCGATGGCCTGGTGGGAGTGGACCCCTGACTTCTGGCGCGCGCTGGTGGAGCGGTTCTCATCGCGCCTTTACTGGGGCGCTTGGGAGTTGGCTTTCTCGGTGTTGTTGTTGGCGATCGTGTGGGGATGGTGGCGGAAATCGCCCGGTCAGACAGGCGCGCGGGTCGGGCGCAGTTTGCTGGCGATCCTTGCCGCTACGAACCTGATGTATCACTTCCCGCCGTTGTTCGTGTTGGTGGGCAAGCTCGCTTCGGGCGAACTGGCCTCAACCACCGACGCCCACGATGTCCCCTTCACGCGACTGATGTGGCAAGGTGAAGTGCTGGCCTTAACGGTCCACTTTTGGTTGGCGTCGCTGGCGGTGGCGGGCGTGGCGCTGGCCGTGGCGGCGGTTCGATTGGCGGCGCACGATTCCACCCAGGCGCCGGCTGCGGCAAATCTAGCGGTCTGGGGTGGACGCTTGGCTCTGGTCCCGACGCTCTTGCAGATTCCCGTTGGATTGTGGGTCATGATGCAGCTTCCGCCGTTGCGGCAAAGCCAGTTGATGGGCCGCGACGTGCCAGGCAGCGTACTTCTGGCTGGCGGCGTGCTCGGCGCTTTGTGGCTGCTTCACGTTCTGATCGGAATGGCGGTGGGAGAGGCCAACCGCAAGGCAGTGCGTCGTTCGCTGGTGCTGCTCATCGTGGTGGTGGTGTTAATGACCGGCGCTCTCCGCCGTTCGCGCCTGCCTCACTCTCCCGCGCCCCCTACATCCGTGGCGGCTCCGGCAGTTCACGAAGCCTTGCACCACGCTGCCTAAGGGCGCTCTTATACAAGTTACGATCTGGATTGACGCTCGGCGGCTTCTACGGTGTTGCGCAGAAGCATAGCGACGGTCGTCGGCCCTACGCCGCCCAGCCGGGGAGTAACCCATCCGGCCACTTCGGCTACCGATTCATCAATATCGGAAAGCAACCGCTTACCTTCCCAGGTGATGCCGCCGCCGATGACCACGGCGCCGGGGCGAATCATGTCGGCTTTGACAAAGTTCGCCACCCCTAGCGCCGACACCACAATGTCGGCGCGCCGCGTGAAGTGAGCGATGTCGGTCACTCCGGTATGCACCACCGTAACCGCCGCGTTGGCGCCCGGCGCTTTGAGCGTTAGCAGCAAAGCCAGCGGTCGGCCCAAGGTCGGCCCGCGTCCTAGGATGACGACCTCGCGCCCTTCGACAGGAATCTTGTAGTGCAGCAGCATGGCTTGAATGCCAGCCGGCGTGCACGGGCGCGGCCCCGGCTCTTGAAGGACCAGTCGCCCCAGGTTGATCGGGTGTAGTCCGTCGGCGTCTTTCGCGGGGTCCATCTTCGCGAGCGCGGCGTTGAAGTCGAACTTCGACGGTAACGGATGTTGGATCAAATAGGCGTGGACCTTCGGATCGCGGTTGAACCGCTCGATGGCCGCCAGCAGCTCGGACTGCGAAGCATCGCCCGGCACCGCCTGGTGATACGAAGCGATCCCTACGGTTTGGCAGGTTTCATGCTTCTTGCGCACATAGCCGGCGCTGGCGCTGTCATCGCCGACCAGAATCGTTCCCAGGCCCGGCGTGATTCCCCGCGCCCGCAGCGCCACTACGCGCCGCCGCACGTCATCCAGCACCGCCTCGGCTACGGGTTTTCCTTCCAGCAACTGCGCCGCCATGAAACCTCCTCTGCAAGAATGACCACGGAATGCCATGCAAACACGCCTGCGGCGAGATATTATAGCGGCACAACGCCCTTAGGGCTGCGGCGCCCCGCCGCCGGCCTGCCTTTTCTTCCGCTAGGGATTCAATATGAACCGAAGTTTAGCGATTGTGGGAACGGTGCTGGCCGCGCATTTGGCGGCTACGTCGCTCTGGGGAAATGAGCCGCAGATCACCACCGTGGCTGGCACGGGCAAACCAGAAATCAACACGCACGCCGGCCCGGCGCTCGAAGTAAATATTGGCGACCCGTTTGGGGTGGAAATCGGCCCCGACGAAGCGCTCTACGTGACCGAGGTGCGCAACCACCGCATCTGGCGCGTGGACCGCAAGACCGGCCAGGCCGAGGTTGTTGTCGGCTGCGGCGAAAAGGGGTACTCGGGCGACGGCGGCCCCGCGCGGGAAGCGCGGCTCAACGAACCGTATGAAGTGCGGTTCGACGCCGACGGCAATATGTACTTCGTCGAAATGCAGAACCATCTGGTTCGCCGCGTTGACGCTCGCACCGGCGTTATCTCGACGGTGGCCGGAACCGGTGTGGCGGGCTTCAGTGGCGACGGCGGCCCCGCGCGGAACGCCCAGTTCCGCGACCCGCACAGTATCGCGCTGGACGGTGAAGGCGGGCTATACGTGGCCGACATCGGCAATCATCGCATTCGCCGCATCGACCTGAAGACCGGAACGATTGACACGATCGCCGGCAACCAAGAACGCCGCTTGCCCCAGGACGGTCAGCCCGCTCGCGGCGCTGCGGTGCTTGGTCCGCGGGCGTTGTATGTTCATGAGGGGGCGCTGTGGGTGGCTCTGCGCGAAGGGCATAGCGTGTGGCGGCTGGGGCTGGACGACGGCGTGTGGCGCCGCATTGCCGGCCGCGGCCAGCGCGGCTACGACGGCGACGGCGGCCCCGCCCTGAACGCGACCTTTGACGGCCCCAAGGGAATCGTGCTGGATGCGCAAGGCCACATCTACGTGGTCGACACCGAGAATCAGGCGATTCGCAAGATCGACGCCCAGACGGGCGTCATTACCACACTGGCCGGGACCGGCAAACAAGGTTTTGGCGGTGACGGCGGCCCCGCCCGGCAAGCCCAGTTAGCTCGCCCTCACGGCATTGGCTTGGACTCCCAAGGCCGCATCTATATTGGCGACACCCTCAATCACCGCGTCCGCGAGATCCAGCCCTAGTCGCCACGGCAAGAGACACCCCAACACCCGCCGCAAAGCACGAGCGCTGGTAGCTCTCAGGATAATGTGACCGCCTCCTAACCCCGTGGCAGTCACGGTCGATGGAAATGGCGCCCGCGGCACGATGTTAGCCGCGGGCGGGGGATGATGAGCCGCAATGCAGCCTCACCGTGGGCTATCACCTTTTCCGCCCAGGATGCAAGCTGAAGCAGCGTTGCGTTAGGGGGGAATATTAACCCACCTGTTTGTCAGGCGGGCCAGGGGGTTGGAGAAGATCGGCCTGAAGTGTTCGATTGTTCGACACGAAATACCGAACAGTTGCCCGTTTTTTCTTGGAGAAATTGCTGGGTTTTTAGGCAGTTTCTCGTAATTCCGTGGTTTTTTGCCGAACGGAACGTGTCGAGGGGGCGGACTCGGGGCAAACAAGCGCGGGTTGTGGGCGTAGGCGGGGGGTGCTGTGTGCGTGGCGCTTTGTAGAAGGGCGGTGTATCTATGCGTGCCGGTGTTGAGGTTTTCGCTCTCTCGGGAACGAGCGCTAAGCAGGTTGAGCATGCTGCGGATCTCAATCCGCCGTTTACGCGACAGCAGTTGGATGCGATGCCGGAAAGCGTGGTGCGTATTCAGTGCGCACAGCGGCTGAAGCCGGCGGAATGGCGGGCAGTGGCCGATTGGCTGCAGACGCATCCCCAGGTGGAGTTTCGGATGTGGACCGCCTTCGGCAAGGCGCCGTACGGCGATCTAGCGTTCCTCCAAGAGTTGCCTGCGATTGAGGCGCTTGGCATCGATCTGATAGACCTTCGGAGCTTTGAGGGATTGAACTATATGGCGCCCTCGCTCAAGTCGCTCTCGCTTGGCCAGACCCGCTCAAGGGCGCCGACGCTGGGAGTCTTGGCGCGGTTCCCGAAGTTGGAGGAGCTTGATCTCGACGGACATCGGCAGGGAATCGACGTCTTGTCTCAGTTGACCCGGCTTAAGCGTTTGCGACTCCGGCGGATTACGCTTGTCGACGGGCGGATTCTCTTACCGCTGAAACGCCTGCGGGAATTTGGGCTCATCTTGGGCGGCACAACCGACGTCTCTTGGCTGCCCCAAGTCGGCAAGCTCAAGAGGTTGGAGCTATCGCACGTGCGCGGCCTGACGGACCTGGCGAGCCTGACCGACCTGGAGCGTCTTGAACAGCTCCATTTGGAGTCGCTGGCGCACGTTGCGTCGCTTCCCTCGTTGGCGAAGCTCGCGAAACTACGAAAAGTATTCATTCAAAACCTGAGCCGCTTGGAAGATCTGTCGCCTCTGGCCGCCGCGCCGAACCTGCGCGCCCTAACGCTCTACGATATGCCGCAGCTTGCGCCCGAAACCTTCGCGAGTTTTGTGGGACACTCTCATCTCAAACGCCTGCACACGATGCTCGGCAAGGGCCTGCGCGAGTCACGGCTCGATCGGGCGGTGCAAGAGATTCTGCCGTTCGCCACATCCTGAGCCCCCCTGATTTCGCCTCCCTTGCCTCTTGCACGCCCCACGCCGACGCATCGAACAATCGACAAAGACATGAAGTGAGGCGGCAGTTGGGCAGTTGGCTTTAAGGACGCATTCAGGCCCGAGCCGGATTAGGGGAGGAGGTGGAAAAAACATCGGCCGCGCCCGTGGGCCGCGCGTTGGGTTCCTATTGACGCCTTGCGAGGGCGTCCGTAGCTTACGCACATGGAAGTCTTAGCAGAACTCTCTACCGCGGTCGCTACGACGGCAAAGCCTGCCTTGCCGATGATCCTGCTGGGCGGGGTCATGACCCTGACTTATCTTGCCATCGCTTTTGACTGGCTGAATAAGAGCCTGGCGGCGATGTTGGGGGCGCTGGTGTGCGTGGCGTTGGCTTTGGCGCTGGGCGTGTTCCGGGACGAGGCCGGACACTCGGCCTACGACCGCGCCGTGCACGATATCATCGGCCACGACTTGGGGGTGATCGGCGTGATCATCGGCACGTCGGTGCTGGTGGAGATCGCCAGCCGGTCGGGTTTGTTCCATTTCATTGCCATCAAGATCGTAAAGGCCACCCACGGCGACCCGTGGCTCTTGCTGGCCGCCATGTCGGTAGCCACGGTGTTGTTCGTCACGTTTCTGACGATTGCGCCCGGCTCGTTGATCATGGTTTCGCTGGCGTTGGTGGTCACCAGGGAGTTGGAGCTGGACCCCAGGCCGTACGTTCTTGCCGTGGCTTTGTGCGCCAACTCGGGCGCGCTGATGACTTTCGCCTCGGGAATTTGCACGCTCATGCTGGGAACGGCGGGGAACCTAGAGTATGTGCATTTCTTCTGGGTGACCACGCCGCTGGCGATACTGACCGCTGCGATTGCCTGGGCGGTGATCAACTGGAAGTACCGTCATTGTCTGAACGGGGGAGCGACCCCCGAGGAGCGCCGCGCCAAGGTGGCGTCGTTCGATGAATGGGCCTTGGTTAAGGACCGCCGGCTCTTTTACCGCTGCTCGGCGATTCTGTTGGCGACCATTGTGGGCTTCGGGACGGCGCGCTCGTTGGGGATCGGGCTGGACTTTGTGGCCTTTGCCGGCGCCACGCTCGCCTTGCTAGCCAGCGGCATCTATCCGGACGAGGCGATCAAGAGGGTGAATTGGGCGCTAATTTTGTTCTTTGTCGGGCTGTTTGTCATCATCGGCTCGGTGCAAGAGACGGGCTTGCTTGCCTGGCAGGCAGAGCAGATGGTGGCGCTCTCGGGCGGCGACGGGTTGGCGGTCATGATGATTTTGGGCGTCTTTGTGCTGACGGTCGGCGGGGTGATGGACAATATTCCCGTGGCCGCTACGATGATCCCCATTGTTCGATCGATGGAAATGCAGGGTATTGCCGCCGACCCCCTGTGGTGGACGCTGGTAGTAACAGCCAACCTGAGCGGCAACACCACGCCGATTGGCAGCGTCAGTTCGGTGATCGCCCTTGGCGCCCTAGAGAAGGAACGCGGCGTCAAGATCGGCTGGGGCGAGTTTTTCAAGGTTGGTGGGGTCGCCATCGTGCTACAATCAATCTTAGCTCTCGGTTGCCTCGCCCTGTTTTATGTGTTGGACCTATTCCCATGAGCGACCTGAAACCCAACCCCCTTGCAACGAGCGATCCCTTTTTGAATCCGGGCGATTTTCAGGAAGACCTGGGAATGTTCGAGGCGGCCGCCCACGCGGCGCCGTTCGAAATTGCCGACATCGTCGTGCAGACCGTGGTCGTTGCTCCCGACGGGTTTAATCAAGACGCCACCGCCCGCACGCTAGCGCAACTTGTGGCGGAAGCGTTCGGAGCGCGCGTGGTCGAAGAAGCCGGGCTGAAGACGGCCGAAGAATTGCAAGCCGCCAAGCGGCGCCATGGCGCCAACCTGCTGGTGTTGCCTGTTCCCTTTGGGGCCGATATCGGAGAACTCCGAGAAGCGAGCCTGGGCGACGTGGTGGACCGCATTCTGGCCGACGCCTTACCGATCCTTGCGGTGCGGCAGGTGATGGACGAGTCGGCCATTCGCGAATGTCTGCGGAACGTAGTCGTTCCTTTATCGCCCGAGAATCCTCGAGCATGCGACGCGCTGGCGTGGGCTTGCCGCATCTTGCCCGCCTCGGGGCGCCTTACCGTGGTGGAAATTGCCGATGCCGAATTGCGGGCCGAAGCCAGCCAATTGCGCGATCCTTCCGAGCCGGTCGGATTGACGGCCGCCGAACGTGTTGATCGCGTGCTGACACGTCATTTCGCCAGCCCCATTGCCGCCATTCAGCGACGGGCGCGCGATCAGCGGTTCCATGTTCAGGTGGTGGGCGTGGGCGGTAAGTTCGTTGAATCCACCCTAGCGCAGCTCAACCAGGCGCCAGGGCTGGTGATTGTCGCCGGCTCCGCCGACCGCCGCTCCGACTCCTACCACCACGAAGCCGATCTGATCCTCGACTCCCGCTATCCCGTTCTGATCATCTGACAGCAGAACGGCTCACGCTGCAAAGGAGCCTGGCCGACCGTTTTCCCCTGCGCCAAAATACCTACGCTACGAATCACCCCGGCAGAAACACACAGCGTGGCGATCGAAGCCGGAAGAACCGACTTCCGCCCCAGAGCGGGCTTTCTTAGAGACTATTCCTACGCAAAGGCGGCCTTGGTGGGGGTGGCTGCGTTGGTGTTGTTTGGCGTGGGAACTGAGCGGGGTGGGTTACTCGGTGGCGTTGGGGGAGAAGCCTAGGGCGACGGCTATGCCGAGGATGATCAGCGATAGGCCAAGAACGGCAAGAAAGATGCGAACGCCGCTGCGGCCTAGGCGGACTTCTAGCCAGCGGGTCTTGCGCAGTTGATACACGCTTTCCCAGTTGGCGATCGACGAGACGAGCGACGTGAGCCCCAAAACGATCGAGACGACGCCAACAAAGATATCGGCAACCGAGCCGGGCATGAGTGGTTCCAAGAGGTGTGCTTAACGAGGAATTCCGAGGGAGCCGCCGTACGTTGCAGGCGTAGGCCGGCGGCTTGTATTCGCTGGAGGGACAACAATCGCCCAAGCGTTACGCTTCTTCCCAACGCAGGCTGCGCTGCACGGCGCGGCGCCAGCCGCGGCAACGGCGTTCTCGCTCTAGCTCGTCCATGGTGGGAATAAATTCGCGGTCGAGCGCCCAGTTCCTGACCACATCGTCTAGTCCTTGCCAGTAACCGACTGCCAGCCCCGCTAGGTACGCCGCGCCCAGGGCGGTGGTTTCCGAAACGACCGGCCGCAGGACTTTGGTGTTGAGGATGTCGGCCTGGAACTGCATCAGTTCGTTGTTGACCGAGGCGCCGCCGTCCACTTTGAGGTTGGCCAGTTCGATTCCGGCGTCTTTCTGCATGGCGTCGATCAAGTCGCAGGTTTGATAGGCCATCGACTCAACCGCCGCTCGGGCCAGGTGGCCGGCAGTTGTGCCACGGGTGATGCCCAGCACGGCGCCGCGTGCAAAGGGATCCCAATGCGGCGCTCCCAGGCCCACAAACGCCGGCACCACGTACACGCCGCCCGAGTCGGGCACGGAAGCCGCCAGTCGCTCAATTTCGGCGGACGATTGGATCAGCCCCAGCCCGTCGCGCAGCCATTGCACCACGGCGCCGGCCACGAACACGGAGCCTTCCAGGCAATAGGTGATCTTGTTATCCAAGCCCCAGCCGATGGTGGTGAGCAGATTATTGCGTGACTCAACCGGCTTATCGCCCGTGTTGAGCAGCAGGAAGCAGCCGGTGCCATAGGTATTCTTGGCGCTGCCGACTTCAAAGCAGGCTTGCCCGAAGGTGGCCGCTTGCTGGTCGCCGGCAATGCCCGCTACGGGAATCGGCGCACCGAAAAGCGACTCGTCGGTTTCTCCGTAGACCCAACTGGAGGGATTGACCGCAGGAAGCATCTCGCGGGGGATGCCCAAGATGCCCAGCAGTTCGTCGTCCCAATCGAGCGTTTGGATATTGAACAACAGCGTGCGGCTGGCGTTGCTGTAGTCGGTCACATGCCGCTGTCCGCCGGTCAGCCGCCACACAAGGAAGGAATCAATGGTGCCAAACAGCACCTCGCCCAGGGCGGCGCGCTGCTGTAGACCTTCGTGATGATCGAACAAGTAGCGGATCTTGGTGCCCGAGAAGTAAGGATCGACCACCAGCCCCGTCTTCTCACGGAACACCGGCTCCAAGGCGTTGGCCTTGAGTTGCTCGCAAATGGGGGCGCTCACGCGGCTTTGCCAGACAATGGCGTTGGCCACCGCCTTGCCCGTGCGACGATCCCAGAGCACGGTCGTCTCGCGCTGGTTCGTTACGCCCAGGGCGGCAATGTCGCGCGCGGTCAGGTTCGCTTTGGCCAGCGCCTCGCGGGCGGTGGATAGCACCGTGGACCAGATCGCTTCAGGATCATGTTCGACGTGGCCCGGCTGCGGGAGAATCTGCTCGAACTCTT
Source organism: uncultured Pirellulaceae bacterium (assembly GCA_964458385.1). GTDB lineage: Bacteria > Planctomycetota > Planctomycetia > Pirellulales > Pirellulaceae > JAHWKS01. The sequence goes on along the minus strand of CAYWIS010000083.1, from coordinate 9,783 downwards.
GCTGGGCGGACGACACAATACGTCCTTCGCGATTGAACACGATGGCCCGGCTAGATGTCGTCCCTTGATCGAGCGCCAGAATGTATTGTTTCATCGGCCGTCTTTGCGAAATGCGGCATTGGGTGAGGCGGCGGTGCGCCCGGCGGCAAATCGCCGCCTATCCTACTGGTCTGGCTTTGCGTTGGTCAAGGAAAGCAAATCGACGATGTTCGCCGCCATGCGGGGCGCAAGCGTAGGCGAACGATCCAAGTGCGCGGCGGCCACGCGGGCGGCGCGTTCGGCGGCTTCGCGGTAAGCGGGCTTGTCCAACTTCTCGGCCAGGTACAGAAGATTACCGACCGTGACCGTGCTGCCCGAAGGGAGCGCGCCGTCGGCGGGATTCTTCCCTCGCGCCAGGAGCGACTCGTGATCGTTGGAGGTGAAGTAGAAACCGCCGCGCGTGTCGAGGAACAAGTCCAACTGTTTTTGGGTGAGCCGGTCGGCCGCCTTTAGCCACGTTGGCTCGCCGGTGGCTCGGTGCAAAGCGAGTAAGCCGTCGACCAGGAAGGCGTAATCGTCCAAGTAAGCGTTGAGCCTGGCTTGCCCGTTGCTATAGGTGCGCCGCAGACGGCCGTCTTCCGTTTGCAACTT
>CAYWIS010000083.1:0-9143 GCA_964458385.1 uncultured Pirellulaceae bacterium | reverse complement strand
AGCACAGACTGGGCGGCCGAGCGGGCGGCGTCCAGGTAGCGTTGGTTGTCTAAGCCGCGCCCAGCATCGGCCAGGCCGCGAATCATCAGCCCGTTCCAGGAAGTGAGGATCTTGGTGTCGGTCAACGGCTGCACGCGGGCATTGCGAGCCGCAAGCAACTTTTGGCGTATGGGCGCCAGGCGGGCCTCTAGTTCGGCTTCGGTCTGGCGACGCTCGGCCGCTAACTCGGCCAAGGGAGTGGGCAGTTGCGGCACGTAGAACTGGTCTTCAAAGTTGGGCGCTTCGTCCAGGCCGTAAACCGCGGCGAAAAGTTGAGCCTCTTCGGCCGAAAGAAGCTGCTGGACTTCTTCTTTTGTCCAGCGGTAGAACTTGCCTTCCTCGCCTTCGGAGTCGGCGTCACGGGCGGCGTAAAAGCCTCCTTCGGGCGACGCCATTTCGCGTAGCGCCCAGTCGAGCAGTTCGACAACGACGCGGCGGAAGTCGTCACGCCCTGTCAGCAGGTAAGCCGCGGTGTAAACGCTTGCCAACTGGCCGTTGTCATACAGCATCTTTTCAAAGTGCGGGATGCGCCAAAATCGGTCGACGCTATATCGGTGGAAACCGCCGCCCAGGTGGTCACGGATTCCGCCCCGCGCCATGCGGTCCAACGTGCCTACCAACATGTCGCGGGCTTCTTGCCGTGTGGCTTGCTCTAGCAACTCGTCTTGCGCGCGGCGGAGCAAGAAGAACAAGTTCGAAGGCTCGGGAAACTTGGGCTGCCACGGATTGAGCGGGTTATAGCCGAAGCCGCCGTACTTGGGATCGTATTGCTCGGCCAGCTCCTGCTGCACGCGGGCCACCAGGGCGGCGTTGAGCGGCGTGAGCGAAACGGGCTGCGACTCGATATGGGCTTTCACTAATCCGGTGAGCGTTTCGGCGTCGCGAAGGATCTTTTCGGGTTCTTTTTCCCAGATGGCGTGCACTTTTTGCGCGATCGTGAAAAAGCCCGTAATGCCTTCTCGGTCGCCATCGCGAGCCGGGAAGTACGTGCCGCCGAAGAAGGGGCGAGCGTCGGGAGTCAGAAACATCGACAGCGGCCAGCCGCCGCTTCCTCCGGCGCCTGTGGCCCGGTAATAGACCTGGAGCGAGGTCATGTAGAGGTCGTCGATGTCGGGCCGCTCCTCACGATCGACCTTAATGCAAACAAATCGCTCATTAAGCCAGGCGGCGATTTCCTCGTCCATGAAGGTTTCACGCTCCATCACATGGCACCAGTGGCAACTGGAGTAGCCGATCGACAGGAAGATCAACTTGTTTTCTTTCTTGGCCCGCGCCAGCGCTTCCGGTCCCCAAGGGAGCCACTGGACCGGATTGTGGGCATGTTGGAGCAAGTAGGGACTGGTCTCTTGGGCCAGGCGATTGGTGTGCTTTGGACGCGCGGCGTCGGTTGCCTTGGGCTGGGGGGAGCGCTGCGCCAGGGCGATCGTGGTCAGGCCGATGAGCGCCGCCCACGCGCCGACTGCTCGACAGCCGACTTCCCAAGAGCCAAGTTGTGACCGCCAGAGGCCAACGGAGCGCGCCATGATGAGTTCCTCAGGCCAGGTAAAAAGCAACGAGCTGCGAGAGAATTGAGCGAGGGAGCGCTGCGGGAGACAATCCTCGCGCCACGGATCGGCAACAAGAGAAGCTGCTAACCGTGAGGCAGGCGTTATCGTTCGGCGCAAGGCGAACCCGCATCGCGGGAGCGCCGCGCACCATCGTAACCCATTTCTCCGCCCGCGTGTGAGAAGACGCAGACTGGCCGGCGGCCCGTTACTTCAAGTTGCGCAAAAAGGCTTGCAGTTCATCGTCTGCGGCGTTTTGCGCAGGGGGCGTTTCTGGCGTTGCCGTTGGCGGAGGAACAAAGGGCGCCGCGGGCGGAGCGCTTGGTTTGGGGCCAGCGAACTTCCAACGTCGGTCCGTTGCATTGCCCGATGCGGGCGCGCCGTTATCGTTCGTCGGCGGAGCGATCGGCGGTGTGGCTGCAGGAGGCGCCGCGGGTACGGCCATCGGCGGCTGGACCGCGGGCGCATTATTATTGACCGGCTGCGCTACAGGCGGCATATTGGCCGGCCTTGCAGGAATGGCCATCGGCGCTGGAGCCGGCGCGACGGCGGGCTTGTCCGACGCATCGGCCGCCTGAGGCGTTGCCAAATCCATGCTCCCCGTGGTGCTGCCTTCCACAAGGGCGACTTCGTTCCGGTCGAGCACTTCGGCTTCGTCGTCGAGCGGTTCGACTTCGATCGCCTCCTCCTCAACCATGACGAGGTCTTCCCCCTCGTCGATTGCTTCGACTTCCACCTCGGCGTCCGCGACGTCGTTCAGGCTCTCAGCGCCAAGAGCCGAGGAAACCGCGGCCGAAGTGCGTGTCGTGGGCGGGTCGACTTCGTCTTCGACCTCCGCTACCTCGTCGACGATGTCTTCGTCTTGTGCGGCGGCTTGAAGCGACGCGGGGCGAGCCGGCGCCTCGGCCTCTTCCATCACATCTTCGAATTCGACGACTTCCACAACCTCGTCGGTGAGCGCCGCTTCGTCGACCAAGGCTTCTTCGTCAACCCAGGCTTCGCCACCGGCGGGGGCCCCGTTATCGGCGCTCAGATCCAGCTTGAGCGATGCGGCTCCCTCGGCCGCCGCCGCAGGAGGCGATTTCTCTTGTGGCGCGCGAATCGTTTCGGCAGGCGCCAGTTCGGCCTTCTTAGCGGGAGGGCGGCCGGCTAACGGTGGAAACTTGAGTTGCCGGTCGTCTTTGACCGTGCCGGCGCTGGGTTCCGACACTGTCTCTACGGCTGCGTCGCGAATCGTTTTGGTGGGAGCGGCGCGGCGGCTGCGGGACGCCTCTTTTTCTTTTTGTTGGCGCTCCTCTTGCTCCAGAAGTTCGCCATAGATAGCGCGGAAGGTAACCGCCCCAACCGTCAGCAATTCTCCGGGCGGAAGGGGGGCTTCGGTAATCGGTTCGTTGCCGACAAAGGTGCCGTTGAGCGAGCCCATGTCGCGCACGAACAGTTGCCCGTTCGATTCGTAGATTTCGCAGTGCTGCCGGCTGACCAACGGATGGGGAAGGGTAAGAGTAGCGCCCCGGCCTCGTCCAATGATCGTCGGTAACTTTAGTTTGATCTCGGTCGCTTTGGCGTCGCCACCTACGACGATCAGTTTGGCTTCCATCGCTAACTTTCGGACCCAAGGGAGTGTCAGTTCAATCTACTCGCCACCCTAATTGTGCGCTGCCTGCCCCCTGCAAGGGCAATCGCGTTCCACGGGCAAGTCGGGCGTTCGGGAACGCCGCGCCAGAGCGGGTCCCACATACACCCTGCCTGACGAAGGCGCTTGCCGAAGAGCCGCCCAACCAGCGACACGTCGAGCAAACCGAATGGAGAAGGAAAAAATGCGTGGTAGCGCCCGACGACACTCACCATTTCCCTTCCCCAATAGTGTACGTTATTTGGCCAAGGCGGGAAAGCGTTTTCGGCGGCAGACTCGGCAAATCCCCTCTGACTCGCCCAGGGGGATGGCGATCGAAAAAAGTTCCGCGCGGGCGCCCTTGCAACCATCTCCAAACGCGCTATAATCCTGGTGTCGAAAGGAGAGGAACTTTCTCCTAGACGCGGGTGTAGCTCAGTTGGTAGAGCACAACGTTGCCAACGTTGTTGTCGTGGGTTCGAATCCCATCACCCGCTCTACAATTGGGGTCCGGCGTTCCAGATTCAATTCACCACTAGGCCGTCGCAATTTTCGGGGCCGAAGATTGGATTTAGAACGCCCGACCCCTTTTTTTGTTTGCCATCTCCCCACAAGCGGGCTGGGTCCGCGCGGGCGGTCACGGGAAGGCAAACACGGATGACCTCGCAACCTTCTTTTGAGAACGGTTTCTCATGAACCCTTCGGAACGTGAAACGGGCGCCATTGTCGAAGATACCGACGTGGTTGAAGAGCAAGGCGCAGAAGAAACTCAGGAGCGGCCCAAGCTCTCGCTCGAATTGCAGATCGACAAGCCCAGCGCCTGCGAACGGCACGTGACGGTGACCATTTCGCGCGAGGACGTCGACCGGTATCTGAACGAGGCGTACGACGAATTGGTCCCTGAAGCCCAGGTTCCCGGGTTCCGGCCAGGCAAGGCTCCGCGCCAATTGGTCGAGCGGCGGTTCAAGCGGCAAATCCATCAGCAGGTGAAGGCCTCTCTTCTGATGGACGCCCTGACGCAGATCAACGAGTCGGGCGAGTTCTCGGCGATTAGCGAGCCGGATTTCGACTTCGACGCGGTGGAAGTTCCCGAGGAAGGGCCGCTGACCTTCGAATTCGACGTGGAAGTGCGGCCGGAGTTCGCCATGCCCGAATGGAAGGGGCTGGAGCTGGAGAAGCCGGTTCGCGACTTCACCGAAGAGGACGTCAACCGGCAATTGAGCCTCTTGCTGGCCCGCTATGGGCAATTGGCGCCTCACGAGGGGCCGGCCGAAGCCGAAGACTACGTGGTGGTGGACATCACCTTCCAGCAGGACGGCAAGGTCATTGGCAAAGCGACCGAGCAGACCCTGCGGGTGCGTCCGGTTTTGAGCTTCCACGACGCACGGCTGGAGAAGTTCGATGAGTTGATGATCGGCGCCAAGGCCGGCGACGTGCGCGAAGCCAAGGTGACCGTGACTCAAGACTCTCCGCGCGCGGATTTGCGGGGTGAGGAAGTCACCTGCATCTTCAACGTGCTGGAAGTCAAGCGGTTGGAGCTGCCCGAGCTGGACAAAGAGTTCCTACAGCGTTTGGGCGGCTTCGAAAGCGCCGACGAGTTGAGAGAACTTGTGCAGCGCGACCTGGAGCGGCAGTTGACCTACCACCAGGAGCGCCAGATTCGCCGCCAGATCTCTTCGCTCTTGACCGAATCGGCAGATTGGGAGCTGCCTCCAGACTTGCTCCGCCGTCAAGCTCGCCGCGAGTTGGAGCGGGCGGTGATGGAGCTCCAATCGGCGGGGTTCGGCGAAGAGCAAATCCGCGCCTACGAGAACGAGTTGCGGCAAAACAGCATGGCCGCCACCGCCCGGGCGCTGAAGGAGCACTTCATCCTCGGACGCATCGCCGAAGAGGAGAAGATCGAAGCCCTTCCCGAAGATTACGACCGCGAGATCGAACTAATCGCCGCCCAGCAAGGCGACTCGCCGCGGCGGGTGCGGGCCCGCTTTGAGAAGCGCGGCCTGATGGACAGCCTGCACAACCAGATTATTGAGCGGAAGGCGCTGGCTTTGATCCGTCAGCACGCCAAGATCAAAGAAACGCCCTACGAGCCGGAACGACCGAACGTATTCGCCGCCGATCTGGTCATTGGCGGGCGGAGCGAGGATGAGGCCGCCATTCCCGAGGCCAAGTACTCCGATACCGCCGCCGAGGAGCTTAAGACCTCCACAGACCGAAGCTAAGCCACGGTATGGCAAGCAGCGACTAACCTGAAAATGCTGTAAGGCCCCGCAGACACTTGGTTTGCGGGGCCTTTTTCTTTGCCACATGCACAACAAGCTGCATGTCGACGGCGGGGCGGACTTCGATCGGCTGGTTGTGCTCAACGCTCTCTAGTCGATGATTTCGACAAGGACGACTTAGAGACATTCTCCAACAACGGCGCCAATCTCCCCGCCTAACGGCGCTGTTCACGACGCGCAGGGCGAGTTTAATTTTGGCGGCCACGCAAACGGCAACGGCCTTGATGACCTGCTTGATGCGCTGGCGGCGGCCTTGAACGCTCGATTCGGCCTTTCGCCACGAAACTTGATTGCGATTCTCGCTTAACTCCCCATAAGACGAACGCCGTTTCGCTTTCCTGGGGGCAGGCAAGAAAATGAACCACGGGCGCAGCGCTGGCTTGCGCCCGTGGGGCGGTTCGTTGCGTTATTTGGCGCGTTTAGTACGTGACGCCTGCAGCGAAGGTCAGGCCGGCGAAGCCCACGTCGGTGTCGCCGTCGAAGGAGTCTTCGCCGACGCCCAAAGGCCCACCCACTTGGTCGAAGGCCGACGAGAAGTTCCACCAGTTCTGCCACTCCAGGCCGCTGCGGCCAAAGAGCACCATGCCGTTGGAGAGTTCGAAGTTGGCCTCGTAACCCCAGGCGATCTCCAGCATACCGTGGGTGGTGTCGTAAAGAGTCACGTCCTGGGTGATCACGCCGAAGTCGCGGTTGTGGACGTCTTTATCGCCTTGCACCACGGCGCCACGGGTACGAGCGTAGAAATGGCCGGCGCCAAAAGCGCGGCGAATCTCCAAGCCGGTAACAAGCCCCATACCGCGGAAGTCGTTGTCGCGCACGTCCACGATGCCAAAGAACTCTCCGCCGTCGATCATTTGTTCGCGGAACTCGGTGTAGCGTATGCCACCGCTCACTTCGACGGCCCAAACCTCGCTCACTTGGAACGTATCGAACAATTCAAAGTCAATTGTGAAGACGTTCACGTTCAGCAGTTCGGCGCCGCCGTTGTCGCTGTTTTGGCCGCGGTCGAAGCGGAAATAGCGGGTGCGAAAGCCCAGGCCTTCGGGCGTGCTAACACCCAAGGTATAGCGCCCTGCCGGCTCAAAGTCGAACTCCACGTCTTCGCCCGCGTCTGTGCCAACGCGGACCCCATCGCCCCGGTGATACCGCAGGAAGAGCAGCTCCGCTTCCCCGAAGACGCCCCAGCGCCCGTCCTCTTCGCAACACGGATCGCAGTAGCCGGTGTCGCAGCCGTCTAAGGTGCAAAAGCCGGTGTCACAACCGGCGGGGGTGCAAAAACCCGTATCGCAGCCCGAAATATCCCAGCCGTGGTTGTTGGCGTATGCACCCCCGGAACACAACAGCGCAGCGCAAACAGCGCCCAACAGGCGCCGAAGGGAAATCTTCATTTCTGGGTCTCCGAAGAAGGCGAAGGCCTGCGGGGGCGCTCGCCGTTGAAAAATGTGTGGGTTGAACGGGTAGGCCAAGCGTCAGCGCAATGCGGGAAGGCGTTGCTGCCTTGTGTTGCCCTTCGCTCTTGACGGCGCAACCTGGGCGGTTGGTTCAACCGGAGCGGAAGGCGCCTTTGCTACTATCGGCACAACCGGACAGGGCCTTAAAGATTCATGCGCCGCGCAAGAACGTGTTGCGGGCGAGCGCAAAGCCGTTAACCCCAAAGAGCCCGCCAAGCGATGGCGGCATGACAAGATGCAAACAAGAAACGCCCCACGGGCGCGGCTTGCGGGCAGCCGCGCCCGTGGGGGCTATTACGTTCGGTCGTATAGACCGGCTAGGTTAGTACGAAATTCCCAGCGAGAAGGTCAAACCAGCGAAGCCGACATCGGCGGGGGCGCCGTAGATCGAGTCGGCCAAGTCAGCCAGGATGCCACCGGCCGGATTGACGTTGGCCGCATAAGCGCTGGAGAAGTTCCACCAGTTCTGCCATTCAACACCGGTGCGGGCGAACAGCACCGAGCCGTTGGCCAGCTCGTAGTTGACTTCACCGCCCACGGCCAGTTCGATCATGCCCGCCGTGGTGTCAACCAAGCGGTTGTCGGTCACGGGGATGGGGCCGATCGTATTCACCACATGCTTGTCGTCCTGCACCACCGCTAAGCGAGTGCGGGCATACAGCAGACCGAAGCCCACCGCACGACGAGCTTCCAAACCGGTGACCAAACCGGCGCCGTTGAAGGAGTTGATGCGGAGGTCGGTGCCGAGGACTTCGTTGCTATCGACAATCGTCTCGTTGAAGTGGGCGTAACGCACGCCGCCGCTGATCTCCAAGGCCCAGTTCTCGTTCAGTTCGAAGGCCTCGAACAACTCGAAGTCGATCGTGTAGGTGTCGACGCCGATCACACCGTCGCCGATGTCTTCCGAGTGATCATACTGGAAGTACCGAGTGCGGAAGCCGATGCCGTTGGGGGCGATCGTGCCAAGCGACACGCGGAAGGCCGGATCGAAGTCAAAGTCGCCGCTTTCGCCCGCGTTCAGACCGACGCGGACCCCGTCAGCGCGGTGATAGCGGAAGAACAGCAACTCGGCTTCGGAGAACAATCCCCAGCCCACATTGCCATCGCAGCAGGGATCGCAATAGGAGTCGCAGCAGGTGTCGCAAGCGCCATAAACCGGGGTAGCGCAACCGCAGTCGCCACCCAAATTGGCGCTATCAAAAGCCATGACTGAGCCGCCAAGCCCAAAGGCCATAGCCAGGGCGGCGACAAACGAACGGGTCAACACTTTCATAAGTTACCTCCGTGCAAGGACCGATAGCGACTGGCGGCGCGGGGGGCAGCCAAACGCTGAAGGATGTGCGTAATCGTCCGGCCCGCCTCGTGGTTGGGGGCTCCATGCCGTGAATTGATCCCAACGCCCGTGTTGGCCGCCGGCGCCGCCCGGCACTTCCCTGCGGGAAAGGACCGTGGCCAGCGAACTGTTGAAGTTGAAAATCGTCCTGCGGTGAGCCGAGTCGTCACGATTTAATTACTGTCCGCACTTAGCGTTACGACCGTGCTAAGCGTCGCGCCCCGCATAAGCGGTGTGTGCGGTAGAGGTCGTGGCGGCCGTTGTTCCCGTGAAAACCGGTTGAGTCGAAGGCAGGCGGTTTATTTTGTCGCCCTTGCGTGAGGCTTTGCGGATTTGGCGGACTATGGGCGCGTCTTGCGGGGAATCAAGGGGGCCCCAAAGCGGCGAGCGGTAAGACAAGGCTCTAGGGCCCATGGCGCCAGGGGCGGTCTCTCCGTCGTTCCCCGCGCGTGTTTAATGCTGACGGTTTTTCGGGCCGATGGGTAACTATAGAGAAAATAACGCCGTTGTTCCCAATGCGGGCGACCTTTATAATTCCGTGGGATAGTGGCCCAATCATTTGGGGAGTTGGGGGAAACTTGTCTGAGAAGCCCAAAATTCTCTGCGTTCGCGACCGACACGACGGAGCGCGGACTTTGCCCAAGAGCCTCGGTGACGAGTACAACGTTGTTGAGGTCCAGTCGCCACTCCGCGCGTTAGCACTTCTGACGCGGGAGAAAGAGAAGTACGCGGGCATGTTTGTCATGTCCGATCATCTCAAAGAGGCGTTGCATCTGGGGCAGTTGCTGCAAACGAATCGGATCCTTGATGGAATGCCCGACGGCGTAGCTCTCTTAGACATGGAGAACGTCGTCATCTGGTGTAATCAGCGGCTGCGGCTTT
>CAYWIS010000082.1:17536-23680 GCA_964458385.1 uncultured Pirellulaceae bacterium | reverse complement strand
GCCATAATCCTGAAAACGGTGCGAAGCGGAAACTCGGCGCGACGTCAACGGCACCAATTTGCGGTAATTGATGCCCGCCCACCACGGACCGAAAGGACGAACGTCCAAAAGAGGAGGAGTTGCTCCATCAACCACGCTCCATTGTAAGAAGCCAGGGGGGGGTTGTCAATTTTATCTACCGACGGTTGGAGAACTTACGACAATCCGTGGACCATTTCCTCTGACCCTTCAAAGGACAAATGGTTATTCGGACACCCAACCGTGATATACTTCGCCCAAAACTCTCCGACCAGCGTGTCTTATCTAAAACCGCATTCGCGTCGCAAAGTTCCTCTGGGACTGCCGATTAACCGCAAAACGAATCAAAAGTCCGCCACCCCGCTTTTGCAGAAAACGTCAAAGAAACTGTGCGGGGCCCCATGCAACGCGCTTCAGCAACGTCAAGGTTCGCCGGTCGTCCTCGATCTTCCCCGCTACTAGCTGAAATGCATCTGGCCGCCCGATGGGGTTTGCAGTTTTCCGCAACTTTGGGTTGTGCGTTTTCTGACGTAGATAACACGCTCGGCCGACAGCCATTTGGCCCCGTGTCTTGCTTGAACCGATACGCAAGACGCCGCAACCACGCTTTCCCGATCGCACGGTAAATCCGAGAGGCCATGCTGCGTTCGCAGGCGCTCAATCTAGATGCAGCGCCAATCATTAGAACAAGTCGCGGCGCCAGCGTGTTGGAGGAACGCGGCGCCTTGCAATCATCCGCGGCTGGCAACTTGTCAGCCTCGAGTCTGCACTTGCCGTTGGGCGATGTCGCCATGCATGGCGACGAAGGGGAAGTCGGAGAAACCCAGGAAGAAATTTCCGAACCAGGTACGCCGCGCTGATTGCCTTAGCCAGCTTGGCCGAAACTGCATTGGCGGGTCACGGCCAAGGCGCTAGGCAAGTCCCTTCATCCGCGGGCAGGTAAAGGCCTTCGATACTACCGGAACTTTCACCCCCCCTCGTAGTATCGACTCAGCACACGAATCCGCCGCACCTGAAAACTGGTCACGTACCCCAGTACGGCCAGTAGCACGGCGAAAATCAAACAGTAGTGCGGCCTCACGGCTTCCTCGGGATAAGCGACTAGTAAGACGCCGTAGCTAACAAGCGACGCTACGGTTGTGGTCACCACCAATCGCACCCGCAACAACAAGCCCGACACGGCGATCATTACGGCGTAACCCACCAGCAGTGCGCCGATCGGCGGGCTGGCCAAATACAAAATCAGCGTGAACAACATGGGATCGACCACGGCCCACAGGTGACGCGCTACATCGGCCCATTGCGGTCGATTCAAGAGCCGCTGCAGCGCCCAGCAAGCCAATGCCCAAGCCAGAATCGCCAGTGTGTGCTGCAAGTGATAGGTGACGTCAGACGCTGTTGCCAAGTAACGCACTTGAACAATCGCTAGTGCTGCGGCCAGGGTCGCCCAATGCGCAGCGAGCGCTGGCTCGCGACGCATCCAGCGTTCGATACGGCGCCGCCAATCGGCGGGACGCGCTTCGACAGGTTCATCTCTCAGAAAACGCTCTAAGTCCTCGGCCAAGGCTGCTGCGCTGGGATAACGGTCTTCGGGCTTCTTCTCCAGGCAGCGCAAGCAAATCAACTCCAGCGGCCGTGGCGTGCGTTGGTTCAAACGCGTCGGCAAAGTCACTTCGCCTTCGAGCACCTGAACAAGCGTGTCTAGCGGATTGCGGGCCTGGAATGGCGGCCGCCCCGTAAGCGTGGCGAACAAAATCGCCCCAAGCGAGTACACATCCGAGGCTTCGCATACTTCGTGCACCTTACCCGCGGCCTGCTCGGGCGGCATATAACTTGGGGTGCCCAGGATTTGCCCGGTGGCGGTCAACTCGTCGTCGCCGCCACGCTTTGCCAAACCAAAATCCGTCATCCGCGGTTCGCCCTGCTCGTCGAGCAGCACATTGGCCGGCTTCAAGTCGCGGTGAATCACGCCGCGCGTATGTGCATAGGCTATCGCACGGGCGATCTTGCGAACCAAGTCCGCCGCTTCTCGCGAAGGGAGAGGGCCTTCCTCCAAGCGCGCCGCCAGGCTACGCCCTTCCACGAGCGCCATGGAATAGTAATGCTGGCCTGCAAACTCGCTGACCTCATAGATGGGCACAATACCGGGGTGGTCTAAGTTGGCGGCGGCGCGCGCCTCGGCGTAGAAGCGCCGCACATCGTCGTGGCTAGCCAACCGCCCCGCGAGAATCATCTTCAGCGCTACTATTCGCTCGGCGCGAATCTGCCGTGCGCGATACACAACGCCCATCCCGCCGCGCGCAATTTCGGAGATTAATAAGTATTCGCCAAACCGGCGCATAGGAAGCGACGCCGAGGCCACAACCGGAGCCGTCAGAGAACCCGCATCGGATGGCAATAGCGCCAAGGTTGCTTCGTCGCCCCAAGGCGAGCCCTTGGGCTTGGAAGGCGTTGAGTCTTCGCAGGGAACAGCGCCGCTCGCGGAGCTCTTACGGAGCGCGTGCGGGTCATGCGCGGCGGAAGAAGGGTTGGTGGCCATGATTTCACCGTCCGCAAGAAGCTCAAAGACAATCACCCCGCATTGTACAGCGCTGCAGCGTGATGAGAGCCTATGCGTACGACAGTACCCACTTCCGTTAGCAGTTGACTCTTTGGCTATTAGCGTAGGCCCCCTCTCAGAAAACGTCTCCTAGATTGCATGCGGCGGCTGGCGAAGTAAACTGGCCAGCGTTGTTCCCTCCGCAAACGTTGGAGCTCCCCACTCATTGTCTCTGGAGTAAACCATGAAAATTTTCACCCTGACACTCTTCGCCGCCGTGTCGCTGGGCGGCGTTGCACTCGCCGACGACAAAGGCGCAGAAGCCGACCAAGGCTGGGTCCAAATCTTCGATGGCAAAACATTGGAAGGCTGGAAGCAGCGCAATGGAACGGCCAAGTATCGCGTCGAGGATGGCACGATCGTAGGAACCACGAACGAAGGCAGCCCTAACTCGTTCTTGTGCACCGAGAAGGAATACAGCGATTTCGAATTGGAGTTCGAAGTCAAGGTCGATAACCGGCTAAACTCGGGTGTGCAGATTCGTTCGCAAACGCAGGGTGGGCCGATGGGCCGCGTGAACGGGCCGCAGGTCGAAATTGAAGCCAGCCCTGGCGAGTCGGGCTACATCTACGGCGAGGCGACCGGCCGCGGCTGGCTTACGCCTGACGAGGTGCGTAAACCACATTCACACCTCAAGAATGGCGAATGGAATAAGTACCGCGTGGTAGCCCAAGGACCGCGAATCCAAACCTGGATCAATGGCCAACCGGTCTCCGACCTAACGCTGGACGATGAGTTCCATCAAAAGTACGCCAAAGGGTTCATCGGCCTGCAAGTGCATAGCATCCCTGCCGGCCAAGGCCCGTACGAAGTAGCGTGGCGTAACATTCGCATTCGCGAGTTGAAGTAAATCGTCACCAGGTTGAAGGAACGCCGCCCGCCTGTGCTTTGGGGCGGTGTTCCTAGTCGCCAGCGATAGGCAAAACGCGATCGCAAGTCGCCGGTCGTCACGACGCGTCACATGGAAGGCTGTGTAAGTGCGCCTCGGAGCAATTTGGGAACTTCGCGGCAAAAGAGGGGTGACAACACATAAGCGATTTGCGAAGATGGCAGGGTTGGAAAGCTCCTCGTACTTTCAACCCTCTCTCCTCCCTATCCCTATCTGGGCTGATTTGTCCGCCTTCCTTCCACTCGTCATTCCTTAGTATGTGTCGGACTTCGCCTTTTGCTTGGTTGGTGATATTGAGCGCGCTTCTGTTGGCCGGTTGCGAAGATACTTCGCAAAGTAGCGCCCCCGTTGCAAGCAATATGCCGGCTACTCCTGCAGGCGCCGCAGGAATGGCCCCGAACATGGGCATGTATCCCGGCCACGCGCCTGGTCATGGCCAAACGCCGGGACACGATCAAATGACCAGTCATGGACAAGTTTCTGGTCATGATCAAGCGCCGGGCCACATGCAGGCCCCTGGTCATGAACAAATGCCAGGGCATGCCCAAGCGCCCGGCCATGACCAGGCAATGGCGACTCCAATGCCTGGCTACGACCAGGCCACAACGCAGGCGCCGGGACATGCACAAGCGGCGGCAACTCCTGGTCACGATCAAGCGATAGCGCCGATGCCAGGCCTTTACCCGGGTCATGCCCAAGCGGCGCAAGCCACACAGGTCACCCCGGCCGACGCAAACCCGGCGCATGCTCAAGTCGCAACCGCGCCAATGCCCGGAACTGAAGCCACCTTCCCTGGCCATGCCCAGGCCACCGTCGCGCCCATGCCCATGCCGGGCGCGGAAGCGACTTTCCCTGGCCATGCGCAGGCTCCTACGCCCATGCCCGTTCCCATGCCCACGGCGCCTGGTTTTGCTGGGCACGATCAAGGAGCGCAGCCTACAGCGCCCAACTATGCCGCTCCGCCGGGGAGTGAACCCTACGGCCAACCTGGCGCGCCGGTCGATCCTGAAGTTGCCGAGGACCGAAAGAAGATCGAAGCCTTGTTCCAAGTGCGCACGTGGACCGACTCCACGGGGAAGCACACGTTCCAAGGAAAGTTTGTCGAGTACAGCAGCGGTAAAGTGACCCTACAACGGGCGAATGAAGATGGGGTCGTCACGCTCGACATGAAGCTATTAAGCGAGTTCGACCAGCGCTTCGTACGGGAAGGTCTCAAGGCGCAAGCCTCAGAACGTAATCGCGAAGAGCGCATGCGCAAGAGCCGCCGGCAACGCGGCCCGCAGTAACTCGCCTCGGGCCTCCTTAGTGTGCGTTCTCCGCATGGGGAACGCATAACACTTCAAGACTCCTGCCGCATGGCGCGAACAACGGCGGATGGCTATTCGCTGTGGTTTGCATCTTGAGCGTCGTCGGCAATTACTCCCAACACCTGCCCAGGCGGAGCGGGCTCATCCTCGCCCACGCGCCGCTCGATCAACACACCGCTGGCAGGCGCTGAAATATCGACCGTGACGTCGCCCGCCAACAGCTCGACAACGCGGTCCCCCTCGACAACCGTTGCCCCCCGCGCCACCAGCCAAGCGCTGACCACTACCGGCGTGTCGCCGAGATCCAAGTCGGGCGCTAGGATGGGGTATCGCGCCATGGGTTGCCGTGGGGGTGGTAAGAGGTGAGCAGCGATTGATGATTGGTGTTGGCAATCAGTAAGGGGAGCGTGGCGATTTCCGGAGGCCGTTGGCCTCCGGCGGTTTACTTAGGCGGGGTTGTTGCGTTTCGCAAAGTGCTTTCCAACAGCCGCTGTTGTGTTATCTGACTCCTGCCTTGATTGTGGGGTCGTCGTCGGGGGGCGTCCAGTTGGCGGCTTCGATCACTTGGTTGTTCTCCATCGTCATCGTATTGGGATCGGAGTTGTTATAGCGGAACGGAGGCACTCCTGGCGCACAGACCAGACGGTTGTTGCGCACCGTGTTGCGTTCAGCCCGGTGGAAGCGAATCGGGCTGCGGTCAATGTTGTAAATAGTGTTGTTTTCGATGGTGATCAGCGAACTGCCCTCATCGATAAACATCCCATTACTTTCGGCCCGGCCGGCGTTAAGCGGCACGTCGTGGATGCGGTTGCCTGCCAAAACGGCGCCCGGCTGTCGGCCAAGCGTATAAATGCCGCCGCCGTCGGAAAGGATCTGCATCACGTGGTGGATATGATTATCGCGCACGGCATTTTCGCGGCAGCCAGTGGGACGCGTGTTCCACTGCCAGCCGACCGAAACCCCCGTGTAAGGCAAGTGACGAATCTCGTTGTGCGCGATTGTGGTGTTTCGTGCGATTCCGACCCACACCCCCACCGCGCCATAGTACAAGACGCCGCAATGCTCGATCACACAGTCGGTCACTTCGTTGCCGCGGCAAACTTGTTCCGTTCCATCGGCCGCCGTACGGGTAAAGGTTTCGCCAATCAAGATTCCGTTGCCGGCAATGTCGCGCAAAGTGCAGCGTGATACGCGATTTCCATGGCACTGCCGTCCAAAGGACACTCCCGCGCCGCCGAGATGTTCCAGGCGGCAGTCTTCAAGCGCACAATCCTCGGCCAGTTCGAACCGAATGGCGGCAGGAACCAGGCCGCGCAGCGGGCGCCGAAGGA
>CAYWIS010000082.1:0-17521 GCA_964458385.1 uncultured Pirellulaceae bacterium | reverse complement strand
GCGGGCGCGCCGCTCCACTATCGCGATCTTCATGAAAGGTTGCTTGTCCCGCGGCATAACCGCCACGCGGGATATCCCAGCGGCAGTAAGCAAAAGTCAAACCCCGAAACCGTAATCCGCGCACCGGTGTACCCGTCGAGGCGTCTCCCTGTACGGTGATGAGATTGGTCAGTCGCGGAACGACGGCCTGCAAGTTGTCGGCTGATTCGCCTTCGCGCGGATGGTAGTACAGTTTGCCTACCTCCGCGTCAAGGAACCATTCACCGGGTGAGTCGAGAAACTCGCGGGCGTTCTCCAGGTAATACCGTGGATGGGGTTCAAAGTGGCTGATTGCATAGTGCGGCGCGCCAGGACCAATGGGATTGGCGAACCGCAAGACACGGTTCTCCCGATCGACCTCTTGAATGCGTATCCGTGATGTGGACCAGTCGTGCAGGAAGACCACCTCGGCCCGATGCGGCGCAGCGATCGACGGAACGTCGCCTTCCCGGTAGGTAAAGCTGGTGCGATTATCGGGGCCCGCCTTCTCGACGCGCAAGTAGCCTTCGTTGGGATGCCGTGCTCGCGGCCGCCGCTCGCCTCCGATAAACAACTCACGAAGACTTCCCGGGTCAGCAATCCCTTGGACGTCGGCAACCAACAAATCGCCTTCCTGTCGCCAACCGCTAATGGGCTGGCCGCCGCTGATGACGACTTCCGCGCCGGGCGCTGCCGCATAGGTAATGGTCGCGCCATCGTCGGCCGAGTGTTGCGTATCCAAATGCAGCGGCGCATCCAGCCAATAGATGCCGGCTTGAAGCCAGATCGTGATGTCGCCTTGCTGTTGGCGCGCTAAGTCACGAGCACGGATCAGGGTGCGCAGCGGCTGGTCCTTGGAGCCGGGATGAGCGTCATCGCCCTCGGGCGACACATACAGTTCGCCCGCCAAAGCAACGCCAGCCAGAACGAACGACCCAACAAGCGACAAAACCAACGCTCGCAAGCGGAGCAACATCACACACCTCAAATAACGAAGGAACTGCCACGGTCAAGCGTATGAGGCCGTCAAGATTCACCTTCCGCCCGGCGCAGCCTGCGTTCAGCTTTGCCGCTTCTCGCTCCGCTTCGTTCGCTACCTGCGGCGGCCGAACAGAAGCGGAACGAAAAGCGTGGCGGAACGGTCCAACTCAGCAGGAGCGGAACTTTGCGACGATTGACTTGCCTCTAAGTTTGCTTGACTTTCGAAGTAAGGAAGTTGGCTTCTGCTGGCGGCGAGCTTTCGCTCGGCGCGAACAAAGCCAATCGGGCGGCGCTAGAGAACCGCCCCCCTCGGGCTATTTCGGTTTTGTGTTCTCCAGCGCAAACGACAGCACGTCGGCCGCTTCTTCGATCAACATCGCGGTCGGCTTGCCGGCGCCGTGGCCAGCGCGGGTTTCCACGCGAATCAGCACCGGCGCATTGCCGGCCTGGGCCGCCTGCAGCGCCGCAGCGAACTTGAAGCTGTGGGCAGGCACCACGCGGTCGTCATGATCACCCGTGGTGATTAACGTGGCGGGGTAACGCACGCCGGGCCGCAGGTTGTGCAAGGGCGAGTACGCCAGCAGCGTGGCGAATTCTTCTGGATTCTCGGACGAGCCATACTCGCTCACCCAAGCCCAGCCGATGGTGAACTTGTGAAAGCGAAGCATATCCATCACACCCACGGCGGGCAAAGCGCAGGCGAACAAGTCGGGGCGCTGCGTCATCGCCGCGCCCACCAACAGGCCGCCGTTGCTGCCGCCGCGAATGGCTAGCCGCTCGGGGCGCGTGTACTTGTTGTCGATCAGCCACTGGGCCGCGGCGAGAAAGTCGTCGAACACATTCTGCTTACGGTGCTTCATGCCGGCCTCGTGCCATTCCCGTCCGTATTCGCCGCCGCCACGCAGGTTAGGTACAGCGTAAACGCCACCGTTCTCTAGCCACACAACGTTGGACACCGAGAAGCCGGGCGTCAGCGAGACGTTGAACCCGCCATATCCCGAAAGGATAGTCGGGTTGTCGCCGTCCAACTTCAAGCCCTTGCGACTGGTGATAAACATCGGCACGCGAACGCCGTCTTTACTGGTGTAGAAGATTTGCCGCGTTTCGAAATCGTCGGGGTTGAAATCCACCTTCGGCTGCCGGTAGATGCTGCTCTCGCCCGTTTCGACGTTGTAACGGTAAATGGTGGTGGGCGTAGTGTAGTTGGTGAAGTAGTAGAACGTTTCGGGTGAGTCGCGCCGACCGCCAAAACCGCCCACCGAGCCGATGGCCGGCAACTCGACATCGCGCACGTGTTTTCCCTGAAGATCAAAGATTTTGACGCGCGACTGAGCATCTTCCAGGTAGAGCGCACAAAAGTAATCGCTTACCAGCCCTACCCCTTCCAGCACCGAATCGGCCTGGGGAATTAGCTCGCGCCAGTGGGCGCGGTCAGGCTTTTCGATGTCGACGGCCACGACCCGGCGCAGCGGCGCATCCAGGTCGGTCGCCAGGTAGAACACGCCGCCATCGTTGCCAATAAAGCCATACTGGGCGTCAAAGCCTGCAATCAGTTCGACCACCGGCGCGTCTTTCCGCCGCAGGTCCTTGTAGAACAATTGGTTCTTGCGCTCGGTGCCGCGCCAGACCGAAATGATCAGGTAATGGCCGTCTTCGGTTACTTCACCCGAGAAGCCCCATTCCTTCTGGTCGGGACGCTCATAAATGAGCACGTCCTCCGATTGCGGCGTGCCGATCTTGTGAAAGTACAGCTTTTGGTAGTAATTGGCGGCAGTCAGCTCCTCGCCGGGCTTGGGTTCGTCATAGCGGCTATAGAAGAAGCCAGTCCCGTCGTTCAGCCACGATACGCCCGAGAACTTAATCCACCGCAAGTGATCTTCCAGAGGCTGGCCGGTCGCCACGTCCAGCACTTTCCATTCTCGCCAGTCCGAACCGCCATGCTGCAGGCCATAAGCGAGCAGCTTGCCATCGTCGCTGGCGACCCAGCCCGCCAAAGCGGTTGTACCGTCTTCAGAAAGTCGGTTCGGATCCAATAGCAGCCGGGGTTCGCCGAGCAGCCCTTGCGACACGTACAGCACGCTCTGGTTTTGCAGACCGTCGTTGCGCGTGTAGAAGTACACGTCTCCGCGCCGGCGCGGCAGGCCAAAGCGTTCGAAGTTCCACAACTCGGTCAGGCGTTTCTGTAAACGCTCGCGGTGTGGAAGCCTCTCAAGATATCCAAAGGTGACCTTGTTTTGCGCCGCGATCCACTCGCGCGTCTCGGGAGCGTCGGGGTTCTCCAGCCAGCGATAAGGATCGGCAATCTTGCGGCCGTGGTAGTCGTCAACCTGATCGACGGTCTTAGTAACGGGGTATTGCAGTTTCTCATCCTCCTTGCGCGTTGTGGGGTGTTCTGCGCGAGCAAACGGGAAGGGCGCTGCGACAAGCAGCAGCCACACCAGGGGTCCTCCAGCCACCGTCCCGCGATGCAGCCAACTTCCCATCTTGCGTTTCCCTTCCAGATAAATAAGGAGACTTAGGACAACCTTGCGTACCCCGAATTGTAGTCGTGGCCTGTTAGAAGGAAACCCGCCCCGCGCTCCCCAAATAGTCCCTGCGCCCCGGGCGCGGTATAAACATTCTTAGTTCGCCCTCTCTACTCTGCAATCAAAAGTTTCTCATGCGTGTCTTCGCCGTCGGCCGCGACGATCTCCCGCCGTTTTCCATGCCCGACCGGTTTCGGCTGGACGTAGCTTACTTTATGACTCCTGCCGACCGCCCCGGCGCGCCGTCGCTAGGACCGAACGAGTACTGGATCCGCCTGGATGATGCGCGGCAATGGCTAGAAGATCTGGTGGTGCAGGTGGTTTCGCCGCTGGACGCTGAGCACATGGCCGAGATCGAACTAACCGAAGAGCAAGAGACCTGGCTCCAGTGGATGGTTGACCACCAGATCGAACATATTCGCCTGGAGTCTTAATCGAACCGCAAATGCGGCGATGCATCTCCTATGGCTCTGCGGGCCGCACGGTTAAACGATAAGCGTGAAGCGCACTGCCGGCGTCGTGCGCGTCGAGCAAGGCGAGAAAGTACGTCCCAGCGGAAGGAAGCTGCACAGTAAACTGCACGTCAGATCCGGCAGCCCCATCGTCGTGGATCGCAATAAGCTGGCCACGATCGTCATAGAGCATCACAAGCGGATCAAGCGGCGAATGAGCGCGCGCCGCCGTCACTTCGACGGTGATCGCTTGCCTCGCGACGCTGGCTACTCGATACGTATCTACATCGCGGGAATGGCTGACCACGCCCCGCACCGTTTGCCCCAGCGCAAGCGGTTGTGCATCGCGAAAACCGCCGTTGGATTCTATCTCGTCGAGAAGCGCATCGCGGGGAAAAACAGCCACGGGGGGAGAAACGGCCTCGCCGCCGGTCGCCGTCACAACGAACCTGAGCGACTCGGGCGCGTCGGCAGGTACGCGAAGCGCGACGACTAATTCGGTGTCGCCCACCTTCTCAGCGGTCAAACCATTGGGTGGCCCTGTTTTCTCTTTCTTTCTGATTTGCACTTCCACCCCCGCAAGCGGATCGGCCAGACGCACTGCATGCGTTTCGTCCAGATGTGCGCCGCGCAAGGTGAGTTCGTTGTCGGCGTCGCGCACAACGGCCAGCGGAGAAACCATCAGAACTTGCGGCGCAGCGGGCGGATCTTGCGCTCTCGCGGAAGCAACCCAATCCAAACCCGTGAGCAGCGGCAAGAAACCCCATGCGGCGAGGGTCCAGCAAGCGCGCCGAAACTGGCCGTGACGCCCCCGCCCAGCGCAGCACAAGCTACGAGTACAAAACATCCAGGTTCTTCCCTTCCTCGAGAATTGCTACCGGGCGGCCATCGGGAGTGTAAAGGTTCTTGCGAGGATCAATGCCCAGCGCCGAATAGATGGTGTACGCCACATCGGCGGGTGCGACAGGCGAGTCCACTACGGTGGCGCCATGAGCATCGGTAGCGCCGACCACTTTGCCGCGGCATACGCCGGCTCCGGCGAACAACAACGACGCCGCCGGCCCCCAGTGATCACGTCCCACGTCTTTGTTGATCTTGGGTGTTCGCCCGAACTCGCCAAAGACCGCCACCAGCGTTTCGTCCAAGAGGCCGCGTTCGTCCATGTCGGTCAGGAATGTCGACAGGCCCTGATCCAGTTCGGGAAGCTTGTGGTCCAAGCCTTCCCAAATCTTGGCGTGATGGTCCCAGCCGCCATAGTTGACAGTGACAAACCGCACTCCGTTCTCGACAAGCCGCCGCGCAAGCAGACAGCTTTGGCCGAAGGTATTGCGGCCGTAACGGTCGCGCAGCTCGGGTTTCTCTTGTTCGATGTCGAAGGCTTGTTGAGCTTTCGGCGAGAGAATCATTTCAGCGGCCCGCTGCTGGAACTCGTCGTAGGTCGCCAGTTGATCGTTGCCTTCGATGCGGCGAGATAAGGTATCGACCGCCGCCAGCAGCGAGCGGCGACGTTCGGCCGAGCCGCGCAAGGCTTCCAATTGCGTCAGGTCGCGCACCTTGAAGTTGGCGGCGTTGGGATCGCCTGCTTTGAACGACTCATACCGTCCGCCAAGGAAGGCGCTTTTGCCCAGCTCCCAAGTGAAGGAAGGATTCCGTGGCACAGCCACGTACGGGGGAAGCGCGCCTGCAAAGCCCGTCTCGTGCGCCACGACGGCGCCTATTGCCGGCCAATCGCCAAAGGGCGAACCGAACCGGCCCGACAAAACCCAGTTGGTCGCCGTCTCGTGGTGATCATTGTTATGGGCGCCAGAACGCACCAGGCAAACCTTGTCCATTACTTGCGCCATGCGCGGAAGCAGCTCGCCCACCTGCACGCCGGGCGTTTTTGTGGCGATCGGCTTGTATTTGCCGCGGATCTCTTCGGGCGCTTCCGGCTTAGGGTCGAAGCTGTCGTGATGCGACAACCCGCCGCCTAAGAAAATCAGAATGACCGACTTCGCCCGCGCTCGGCTCGTGTCAGCCGCCTGCGCTGCTTCCAATCGCAGCAACTGGCCCAAGGAAAGCCCCACTGGCGCAAGCGCGCCGATCCGCAACACATCGCGTCGCGAGAGGCCGTTACACAGGCGCTGAGATCGGCGGCTAAGGATAATATCGAGCATGGCTGCGTCTAAAACATCCAAGTGGTGAAAGGGGGCGTGGAAGGTTCCTTCTGCCTTCGCCGTTTGTTTTGAAAATCCCGATCGACTCGGCGTTCAACACCGGTTTAAGGAAAAATGGTAAAGCGGCGACGAGACACCGCAGGCTCCCTCTTAGTGATTAAAAGCAAACTCTTTGGTGTTCATCAGGGTCCAGTACGTATCGAACAGGGCCGTTTGGCGGTCGGGCGCGGCGGCGAAGACTCGCGTTACCGCTTCGCGCTCGGTTGGCGTAGGAAGCCGCGAGAGCGTGCTAAGAAACGCCTCTTCGATCAGTTGGTTGTCGTCGCTTATGTTTTGCGCCAAGGTCGACACGCGACTTTCGGCGGACTTGAGCTTAATGTCAATCCAATCGCCATTTTGCATATGCAAGAGTTGCGGCAACGTGACATCGCCGTTGCGCTCGCAGGCGCACGCAGTGACGCGTTCGGACCGCCCAAAGAGCGAAAGAAAATACGAATTGACGCTGGGATCGGGAATCTGAATGGCGCGCACTCCCCGCGGGTAGCCGGGAAACTCGTCCGGTACGCCGGTCGCCTGACAGACGGCGTCTAGCAACACTTCAGCCGGCAAACGGCGGGCGTTGTAATGTGAGTAGTAACGGTTGTCTTGTGCGTTCTCAGGTAAGGTTTCGCTGCTTAGCTGATAGGTGCGAGAGTTGAGAATCAACCGCATCATGTGCTTCAAATCGAACCCGCTCCTGACGAACTCGCGATTCAGCGTGTTCCAGAGTTCCTGGTTGGACGGGGGATTGCTGGCCCGCAAGTCATCGACCGGCTCGACCAAACCCACCCCCAGAAAGTGCCGCCAAAGCCGATTGACTATAGCGCCGCTGAAATACTCATTGTCAGGATGCGTAATCCAGTCGGCCAGCGTTTGTCGCGGGTCGGAGCAGACCGTTACACGGCTTCGATCCAGCGGTTGCGGCGCGAGCATGGCGCCAGTTCGCGGTTGCCGCACCACAGCCGGCTCGCCGCGCCGTTGCTCCAACTGACGCTCCACGTCGGCTTTTTGGTTGCGTTGACTTTCCAGTTCCTGAGCCGCCTTCTCGGCTGCTTGAGGATCGGTAGGAGGTGTTTGCGTTTCTAGTTCGGCAAGGCGTTTTTCGATCTGTTTGAGCCGCCGCAGAAGCTGCGCTTCCTCGGGACCAGCCACCATCAACTCGGTTGGCCCTTCCTGCGGATTGCGACGATCAAGCGCCAAGCGCGAGAAGAACGCGGCGAAGTGGTAGTAGTCGTCTTGTGTGTAGCGTTCCAAAGGATGGTTATGGCATTGGGCGCATGTGATGCGAGTTCCCAAGAACGCCTGTGCTACCGAAGCCACCACTTCCGACTCCGAGGCCCGATGCTTCTCGCCCACCGTAACGATGTAGTAACCGATTTGCGGCGTGGCGACGGTGTCTCCTGTGGCGGTCAGAACCTCGCGGGCCAACTCGTTCCAAGGCCGGTTCGCCGCCACCTGCGAACGCAGCCAAGCATGAAATGCCCGCACGCCTTTGGCGCCGCGCACATCGTGGTCGCGCTCTTTGCGGTTCTGTAGCAGATCAGCTAGTTGCAACGTCTAGTAGTCGACGAACTCCGGCCGGTTGAGCAACTCTTCAACGAAGCGCGAACGTTTGTCAGAAGTGTCGTCAGCCAAGAAGGCGCGGACTTCCTCGGGCGTTGGAAGCGTGCCGATGGTGTCCAGGTAGGCGCGGCGCAAGAACGTGGCGTCATCACACAAAGGCGAAGGCGGGATCTGCAGGGCTTCGAGCTTGGCGAAGACCGCTTCGTCCACCACATTATGGCGTTCACGATAGAGTTCAGGATCGACCGAGTGAGAATAACGCGTGCTGAAGGAAACCACTTCCACCAGTTCCTGATAATGGACTCGCACCGCCGCCTCGCCTGGCCGCAGCGAGCGGACACGTCCCTCACGAGAAACTTCCAGCACACTCTCGTCGTTGGAGTAAAACAGACAAAGCCAGGTAACGTCCCGCGCGGATCCATCGGAAAAGTGGGCCGTTACCGTAAGGGCACGCTCCTCGCCAACCCCAAGGGCGCTGTCACCCGCCTGGATTTCGAGTCGCTCCAAAGTTGCCTCACCATTGATCGGGCCCGGCGTTCCGGCTTGAATCCAGGCTAAAAGCGTCTGATGGGCGCGCGAACCTTCCTCGAACAATCGGCCCCCCGCATGCGGCGTTTGGAGCAGAGGCTTGGTCAACAACAAACTCTGCTCTGGCTGAACCCGATTGATGCGGCGACCGTCAAACTCGCGAGTTAACCACTGATGATCCCAATCCAACGCATACCCGCGCAGCGAAAGTCGAAAGCCGTTCTGCCCCGCGAGCTTTCCATGACAACTGCCTTGGTTGCACCCCAACCGCGTGAGCAGCGGCACAATTTCATGGCGGAACGAGGGCTCCTCTGCAGTAGCCAAAGAGGCGCCGCCGAGGCCTAAGATCGCTAAACACGCCGCCCAGCCTATCGGGCAAGAAAGGTGAAAACGAGCGACAAGACGCCGTAGACGGTCAAGAAGCACGAAGGTCACGCGTTACACGGCGGGCAGGAAGGAAGGTAGGATGGCGCCAAAGGCGGGGCGCCTGTTGCGATTATATCGGTCAGGCAATTTAATCATCAAGACAGAGTGATATGTCTCCGGTACAAAGCATCGCCATTCTTCCCGCCGCCGGACGCAGTCGGCGCATGGGGCAACCTAAGCTGCTGCTTCCTTGGCGAGGAGCGTCTGTCTTGGAGCATGTACTGGCCACATGGCGGGCCAGTCGGGTGACGCACGTCGTATTGGTGATTCGCAGCGAAGACAACGCTTTAGCCGAGATTGCCCGTCGCCAACGAGTCGAGGTGGTGCGTGTCGATCCTCCTCCGCCGCACATGAAGGATTCCGTGTTAGCAGGGCTCGATTTCGCGCAGCGAACCTATGCGCCGGCGGCGACCGATGTATGGCTGCTGGCCCCGGCCGATACACCGCGGTTGTCTGCGCGTGTGATCAACCAGGTGCTCGACGCTCATGATCCCGCGCGGCCCGAGATTCTTACGCCGCGCCACGGCGACCGGAATGGCCATCCCGTGCTCTTTCCTTGGCCGTTGGCGGCGCACGTGGCCACGTTAGGCCCGGACGAAGGAATTAATGTCTTACGGAGTCGCCTTCCGCACCGGTCTGTCCTGACCGACGATCCTACCATTACTGACGATCTTGACACGCCCGACGATTACCAGCGTCTGATCGAATAGGCCGATCATGCGCGACGCGCCAGGTCGCCCTTGGTCGCGCAGGTGTAGAAACCGCACAGGCCGTAAGGGATTTTCGGAATCCCGCAAGTCGTGTCGTCTTAGGGATGACGTAGCGTTTATTGGAGCCGAGTTGTGTCCAAGCGGTTGGATTGCGCCGCTGGCTGTTGCTCGCAAGTGGTCTGCTCGTTTCTCCCAGGTGAATTGGCGATGCTGCGTGTGCCTGTCGATAAGATCCAACCGGGAATGGTGCTGGCTCGTCCGGTCCCTCTTCCTCAAGATTCGCGCCGCTTTTTATTGCAGCGTGATCGAGAGATTCCGATGGACCTGATTCCGCGGCTCAAGCAGTTAGGCGTGTTGGAAGTTTGGGTTCGACAACGCACCTTGGAGTTCCTGGAAGATCTGATTGACGATGGACTAGGCGAGCATCAGCGCGAAGTCTACTGGCAGGTACGGCGCAACTTTGAGGCCATCGCCCATAATCCGAGAGCGCAGCTAAACATCGAGCGGTTTCAAGCGTCGATCGGCGGGTTGTTTGAATTTCTCAAGGAGAATCCCTGCGGCAACCTGCTCTTGCAGAAATTGGACGCCTTTGACAATTACCTGCTCTCGCACTCGGCCAACGTCTGTTACCTTTCGCTCCTTTTAGGCCTGCAACTGGAGCGGTACCTGATCGAAGAGCGGTCGGCCAAGTTGGCTCGCGAGGCGAAGGATCTGCGTGAACTGGGGCTGGGATGTCTGCTGCACGACGTGGGCAAAATGCGCATCCCGCCCGAAATCCTCCACAAGCCCGGCAAACTGACGCCCGAGGAAATGGAGGTCATGAAACAGCATCCGGTCTATGGTTATGAGCAGGTCAAAGGGCAGGTTTCGGCTACGGTGGCGCAAGTGGTGCTGAACCATCACCAGCGCTACGACGGCAAGGGGTACCCCGAGCGCATCGATCAGGCGAACGGCTCCAAGTTGCCGCCGTTAACGGGGCGGCGCATTCCCATCTTCTGCCGACTGGCGACCGTGTGCGATGTCTACGACGCTGCAACCACCCGCCGGTGTTACCACAACGCCAAGCTGCCGGTCCAGGTGCTTCACGAGATGCGCACCTACTGCCAGGGGATGTTCGACCCTGTCGTTGAGCACGCGTTTTACGAGATTATTCCTCCCTTTCCGTTGGGACAGGTGGTCAAACTTTCCACGGGCATGGAGGCGGTGGTCATCGACTACAACCCGCGTCATCCGGTATCGCCGAAAGTCCAAGGACTGCGCTATCCCAATGGTGAAGTCGTCAAGAATCCTGCCTTGGAAGAAATCGACTTGGCGATCTACCCCGATTTGGACATTGTCGAAGTAGA
Source organism: uncultured Pirellulaceae bacterium (assembly GCA_964458385.1). GTDB lineage: Bacteria > Planctomycetota > Planctomycetia > Pirellulales > Pirellulaceae > JAHWKS01. Next base: position 6,777 of record CAYWIS010000082.1, on the reverse strand, counting down.
CGGCGTCGACGTACGGCCGTACCTGGACTCGCAGCGCGTCGGATCGCAACCGTCCGCAGCGGTTGCAGTCTAGCGCCGCCCCGAGCCAGTTTACTCGGTAAGCGGTTGGCCGGGATCACGGCTATCGTGTCCCAATTCACCGGTGCCCCGCGCAGGATCCGTTCGCGCTTTGCGCGGGGGCGCTGTCGAAGATTCGCGGTCTTCCTCAAAGTCGGCGATCCGCTGTTTGGGATCTTCACCCACGTCCCCATATTGGGGCGAGTGCGACTGGGAGTGAGGATCGCCCCCAAAGATGCGTCTGAGAATATCAAAACGGGAAGAATGACCCATCGCTGGCTCCCAGGAAAGTTTGCTTAAAGACCTGCACTTACCAACGCTTGGTTGCAAACCCTATGCCCAACGTTTGAAGGCATGCCCGTTTGCCAATTGTTCGCTGTACGGATCAGGAGCCATCCAGCGCTACCGGGGAACTCTTTGCTGGCTCGGGTAGTAAAAATAAGGTACAAGTGACTTGACGCAGACTTCCCAAACACCCCAAACCCACGTCGGATTGTGTATAGGCTGCTTCTTTCGACTGTACTGTTGGTGCTGGTCGTAACGCCGTGGGCGGCGGCGCAGTCGCGGACAGCGGCGCCCGATCCGCTGGCCCGCGTCGAGGCGCTTTTGCCGCAGCGTCCCGAAGATTGCACGCCAGAACGAGTCCAACGCCTGAACCAAGCCGCCGACGCATTGGAAGCCTGGGCCGCCGATTTGGCTCTGGGCGGTCCTGCTTCGCGAGATGCGAACCAACGTCTGTCGCAGGGTTTAGATCGCCTGCGACGGTTGGCCACAGCGCAACGCCGCATCGATGAGGGATTGGAGCGCGTAATCGCCCTGCGAACTCGGTTTGTCGAACTTCCCGAAAATGAAACTCGCCGCGCCTTGCTGCGGCAATACCTGGAAATTACCTCGAAGATGATCGATCTCTCTGGCCGCATGCGCTACCTGATGCGCGATGGGCTGGGGCGAGCATCGTTTGAGGCGGCGGCGCGTCCTGATCAGGTGCTCGACCTCCTTCTGGAAAATCGCAGCGACGTAGGAGCCCTGGTCGTCAGCCGATGGCTGTTTGATCCGCCTCCCCGCTCGGGAGAGCGGCCAGCGTCGCACTCCGTCAAGAAGAAGGTCATCGACCTCATGGCGGCCGGCCGGAAAGCGGCTTTTCTGGGCGTTCTGGCCGAATTTGTCCGGCAGCCCAACTCGCCGCCCGACTTGGTGATTCATGCCGCGGGGGTGATTCGTGAAATCGGACTTCCCCAAGACCCTGATCCTACGCAAGACAAAGACCTGCCGCGGCCCGAGATCACGGCCAAAGAGTTGTACGCCATTCTGGCCGCAATCGACCCGGCGCGGCTTCCACCCTCATCGTCGCGGCAGCGCGACGTGCTGCTTGAGTGGCTTACGCTGCGTTCGCGCCGCGGCATTCAAGGCGACCGGTTTCGTATCAATGGCTTTGATGTGCAACCAGGAGATTGGCTGCTGATGCGGAATCCTTCGCCTTACAACCTGTTCACCGATTTGTCGCCAGGGTTGTTTACTCATGTGGGCGTGGTCACTACGACCGAAGACGAACATGGCGTGCGGCGGTTTGTGATTGTCGAAATGCCCGAGCGAGAAAGCCACATTCCGGCGACGAATATCGACGCGTATCTCAAGCGAACGCTGCACTACTTTTTCCTGCGGCATGAAGATCCGCAAGTTGCTGCTCGCATGAGCGAGGTGGCGCGGAGCGTCATCGGCAACGAGACGCAGTTCGACTTGACTTTTGACAACCAGCATGTATTGGCCCTCAAAGGGCAGGACCTGAAAGGCTGTCGCATCCACACCTACTGCGCCGGATTCTTGTTGATGTGCGCTCAGGAAACCTCGGCGCCGTACGAGGATTTCTTCCCGATTCCTGAACGCCCCGCTGGCGGATACTGCCTGGAGAACTTCGCCAAGCTGAAGCTGTCGCTAGGCGAGAGCTTTGTTTCCCCCACAAGCTGCGTCTTCTCCCGCAAACTAAAGCTGGTGGGGCGTCGTGAGCCGTTCTACGAAGCGACGCGGGAAATCAAAGAGGCGATCTACGACCACTTCGCCCACTTTATGCGTGAACGTCCGTTGCAGCCGTCGCCCACCATTTTTCAGGCGCTGCGGCAAACCGTGGCGGCGATGTCCAAGGACCGTCCTTGGTTAGCGCAAATGCTGGCCGAAGCGAATAACGTCAGTCAATACACCGATCTGGACGCGGCAGCGCGGGCGGCGGCGGTTGTAGAAACGCTGGACAACATCGCCGATAGTTGCGCCGAGGAGTTTGTCCACGCCCGCGACGCCCTTATGGCGCCTCCCGCCGCCGAACTGCAGCGGCTGGGCGTCGAGCCCGAAGAACTGGAACAGATCCAACGTTACCGAACCCGCCACGCCAACCTGTACGCGCAATGGACACAGGGTCGGCTCAGTCCCCGCGAGCTTCGAATCGCCCTGGTCGACTATTACGTCGCTCAAGGGCGGCAGCGTCTTGAAGCGAGGTTCTTCCCCAAGTAGGCCGTTGCCGGGGGAACGCATCTTTTAGCGTCCCTTAGCTTTCCCATCGTCGCAAACGGGCAGCGACCGCTGTTTCGGATGCTAGAGTTTCACGAGGGCGCTCATCGTGCGCGCCCGTTGGTTGCGAATAAGGATTGCCCTGCATGAATCCGCCTCCCCCGCCTAGCATCAACTTTCGGCAAATTGCCGCCACGATCGCCCAGCGTTGGCGGTGGTGCGCCGTGCCGACCGTAGCGATGACCGTGCTGGCTATTGGTTACGCTGCGCTGCGGCCTCAAGTCTGGCAAGCGCGACAAGCGCTTGTGGTGCGAGACGAAGCGGTGGGCGATCTTAGCCGTCAAGGACGCTTCGACAACAGTTACGCGCTCAAGACCGCCCAAGAGACGGTCCTGGAAGTGGCGCGCCATCGGTCCGTGGTCGAAGCAGCCCTCCGGGTGGTAGGGCCCGAAACGGATGATTCTTCCCTTACCACGCCGAACAGCGATGAAATCGCCCGCCTGCGGAATGCCATTTCGGTAACGGCGCCCAAAGGCACCGAGTTTGGCCAGACCGAGGTGATTTATCTGACCGTCAAAGCTAACTCACAAGAGCGCGCGGTCCGTCTTACCGAGGCTGTCTGCGACCAACTCGAACGACGCCTTCAGTTGCTGCGAGAAAACAAGGCGCAAAGTGTGATCGACGAATTGACGCGCACCCTGCACTTGGCGCAACAGGACCGCGACGAGGCGACCGCTCGGCTCCAAGCGATTGAGGCCCAAGTTGGCAGCGATTTGGGCGAACTGCGCATCCTCAGCGAAGCCGGCGCCGGCGACAGTAACTTGCGTGCTGCACTGAACCAGATCAAAGCCGATCTCCGTCAGGCAACGGCGACTCAGACGGCGATTGAAGAACAGTTGGCGTTATTGCAAGCGGCCCAGCAAGACGAAAAGGAGCTTTTCGCCACCTCGAGCCGACTACTGGAGGCTCAGCCTGCTTTGCGTCGCTTGAAAGATGGTCTGGTCGACGCTCAGCTTCGCACCGCCGCCTTGAGCGGAAGCATGAGCGCCGCGCATCCCCAGGTGCGCGAGGCAATGACGGCCGAAGCCGAGATCCGCCGCCGCCTGCAACACGAACTGGAAGCCGCAATCGCTGGTCTGCGGGTTGACCTTCAAGTAACGCAAGCACAGCGGGCCACATACGAAGAGCAGTTGCGCGAGGTCACGGCGCGCCTTGATCGTTTGGCGTCGCTCCGCGCGGAGTACAGTAACTTGCAAGCCGAAGTCCGACAGCGCAGCGCGCTGGTCGAAAAGGCGCAGCAAGACTTAGCCACGGCCCGCGCGAGCCGAGCCGCCGCTGCCTCGTCGAGTTTGTTGACTCGGCTCGATGCACCAATCGCCGACGACCGGCCGCTTGGCCCTAGCGGCCTGGTGATTGTACTCACAGGGATGGCCGGAGGCTTGGCCACGGGATTGGGGCTGATCTTCTTGACCGCGCCTGCGGGACGACAATGGGGACGACGCTGGACCGACTACATTCGCTATGGCCGTCGCGCCACCGATCATATGGGGCGCCGTGCTGACGATCCGCCGCCATCTCACATCGTCGAGTATTCCGGTCCGCGGCGTCGCGCCAGCGATTTCCCCATGGAGAATCGCCGCGAAGAGCAACCACCGGCGCGTCGTTCTAGCGACACGCCGCCTGCACGTCGAGCCACCGATCCACCTTCTGCAGCGCCGATCGCTGAAGTTGCCCAGCCGCCGGCGCCGGTTCGCCCTGAACCGAAGCCAACTCCTAGCGTAGAGCCAGCCCCGCCCTTGACGCTCACGCCAATGAAACTTCCGTCGCTGACCAAAGATCGCCCGCCCCGAGGGACGCTGTTAACCCAAACGCTTTGCCGACTAGTGGCAAATAGCCAGCCTCAAAGCTAAGATGATCCCGCCGTTGGCGACGCGCCCCAACGCTGTCCGCGATTCCTCGCGGGTTTGGCGCCAGTTCGTAGGTCTTAGATCGCATGGCTAACCTACGGATTTGACGCCCCACATGGGGTAGCATGGCGTAACGGTTTGGTTTTGGGCGGCCACTGCGCCGTCGTTCATCCCAGACAGGGACGGGTCTATAATGGCTGCGTGGTCGGCATGGTGGTTGGCGGCGCTGCTAACGGGGCAGCCCGAAGGTCGGTCACAAGGGTTCGTCGAGATCGGCCGAGTCGCCGACACTCGCCTTGGTGAGCCTTCCGCCTTGGAAGCGAGCCGTCGCTATCCTGGTGTGTATTGGACTGTGGGCGACTCGGGGAATCCACCCCATTTGGTAGCCATTAACCGCGAGGGCCGCGTGCTGGCGGTGTACCGGGTGACCGACGCAGTCAATGCGGACTGGGAGTGCCTGGCGCTTTCTGACTCCGGCCGTCTGTACATCGGCGACGTCGGGAACAATCCCATCTGGGGAAAGTCGCGGATTCCTCGGCGCTGGGTCTACGTGGTGCGCGAACCCGATCCGTACTCGGCGTCATCGGGCGATCATCCTCACGCCATGCGCCCATTGCCCGTGGAACGGATGATTTATCTGAAGTACCCTGCCGGCCCGTTTGACATCGAGGCGGCGTTTGCCTGCGGCGAGGAGGTGTACTTCATAAGCAAAACGCTCAGTGACGAGGGGGTGTACCGGCTTCCGCTTCCTTCGCCCGAAGAAGCCCATGAGCCGGAATCGGCCGTAACGCTGGAGAAAGTGGCCGAACTGCCTGGCTTGCGGCAGGCCACCAGCGCCTCGCTTTCGCCCGACGGACGGCGGTTGGCCATTGCCACCTATCGCGACGTATGGCTTTACGACGTGGCGCCGGGCCCCACGTTCCGGCTGCAGCGTCCGCATCCAAATATCCGCCTTTCCTTCCGTGCTCCGGCTGTTGAGGCTTGTGCGTGGGAAGGGCGTCATCTCCTCCTACTCAACGAACTAGGGGTTATCTACCATCTGCGAACGGACTAATTCGCAGGTGGTTTGGCGCGGTTCGTGCAGAAGGGAAGCGGCGCGACTGGGACTAATCACAAGGAGTCAAAGTCAGTATCGACCGCCCCTTGTGAGTCAGTCCAACCCGCCGCATAATGCGCGGCCTTGCCGGGTTCAAGGTTTTGCTCCTCGGTTTATATGAAGATTGCGATTCTATCCCGCAACGCCAAACTGTATTCCACGCAACGGCTCAAAGAGGCAGGCGAAAAGCGGGGCCATGAGATGAAGGTGGTCGATTACCTGCGGGCCTATATGGACATCGCCTCGCACCGGCCCAAGGTAGTTTATCAAGGCAAGCCTCTGGAAGGCTTCCACGCGGTGATTCCCAGAATTGGCGCCCCGCACACGTTTTACGGAGCGGCGGTGGTGCGCCAGTTTGAGGTAATGGGGGTCTTTCCCGCGAATGAATCAACCGCGATCACCCGTTCGCGTGACAAGCTGCGTTCGCTTCAACTCCTCGCACGCGAGGGAATCGGCTTGCCTGTCACGGGCTTCGCTCATTCGACCAAAGACATTGAAGGGCTGATCAACCTGGTGGGCGGAGCGCCCCTGGTCATCAAACTCCTGGAAGGAACCCAAGGAATCGGCGTGATCCTGGCCGAAACCGACAAGGCGGCCAAGGCGGTTATTGAAGCCTTTCGCGGTCTCGACGCCAACATCCTTGTGCAAGAGTACATTGCCGAGGCCGGGGGCGCGGACATCCGTTGCTTTGTTGTCGGCGGCAAAGTGGTGGCCGCCATGAAGCGGCAAGGCCCTCCCGGCGAGTTTCGCTCCAACCTTCACCGCGGCGGAGTGGCCGAAAAGGTAAAGATCACGCCCGAGGAACGCAGCATCGCCATTCGCAGCGCCAAGACGATGGGCCTGAACGTGGCGGGCGTCGACATTCTGCGCTCTAATCACGGGCCGGTGGTCATGGAGGTTAACTCGTCGCCAGGACTCGAAGGGATTGAAACCGCCACGGGCGTGGACGTGGCCGGGAAGATTATTGAGTTCCTCGAAAAGAATGCCGAAAACGGCAGCACCAAAGATCGCGGTAAAGGATGATCCGCCGTTAAGTCGCATTTGCGGCTGTTTTCCGACGAGCGAACCATTCGTGAGCCGGCGAGAAATACGCAGTTTCCAGCACGCTTCCGGCGAGTAATTGGGACGCCGTAGCGAGGGCATACTCTATTCCATGCATTACTGAGGATCCAAGCAGGACCGCCAGCACCAAGTGCAGCCCCTATGCGGCGAGAAACA
>CAYWIS010000081.1:1856-24160 GCA_964458385.1 uncultured Pirellulaceae bacterium | reverse complement strand
GTAATGTTCAGACCGATGGTGTACTGGAAGTAGTCGCCTTCGGTCGGTCCCAGGGCCACCGCGGCCGGATCGGCGAACGGATGGGCGCCGATGCGAGCGCCATCCTCGTCCTTAAACCATTCCACGCGGGCGCCAAACTTGACCATGTCCGACAGCGTGATGAACAGGTATTGGTTGATACCATACCACTGAGCGCTCTCGGCGCCCGGAATGTTCCAGTTGCTGGCGCTGTCGTGTTGGAACACGTATTCAATGTTGTCGGTCAGGTTGATCGAGGCCACAAAGCTGTTCATGTAGATGTAGCCATCGGCTGCACCGCCGCCATGGGGCAGGCCCTCGCCGTCGCCGAAGCGTCCGGTGTTAACCGCCCAGGTGAACGTGGCAATGTCTTCCCACGCATACGACACGCCGCCCAGGTAGGTATGGGCGTCGGCGTGGTTGTCAAAGCCGCTATCCCAACCGAACGTGTAACCGTTGTAGAACGTCCAGTTGTCGTTGGGCTTGTAGGTGGTCAAGGCGCCCGTATGCGTGAACGGCTCGCCGTAGTTCATCGTTAACGCGTGCGAGTAGAAGAAGTTACCGATGGCCGGCACAACTTCGTACCCGATGATCGTGTAAAAGTGTCCAACGCGCAGACTCACATTGTTGTACGCAAGGTCAATGTAGAGCTGCGGAATGGCCGAAGCGTAATCGCGCGAGCTGTTCCAGCCGAAGTCCCAACCTTCGTCGCCAAAGGCCTGGGTATCGGGGCCGTCGGTTCCGAACACATAATCGACGCGGGCGCCCCAGTCGAACCCGGCGCCGCCGGTGTCGGCCACCTTCTCGGCGTAGATATAAGGAGCTTGGTTGAAGACGAAGCCGTCAGAAACCTGGTTGAAGGGCACGGGATAGTTGCCCTGGCTGGAGCGATTTCCATCGCCGTTGCCGGTAATGCCGCCCTGAATCCAGCCGCCAATGAAGATCGACAGCGGTTTGCGGCAACCACACGGATCGCCCGGCAAGAGTTCGACATCGCCGAACAGTCGCCAGACTCCATCGCCTTCGTCTTCGCAGGCGCTCGTGCAACAGTCGGTCGAGCTATCGCCACAGCAGGAACTGCACCCGGTGCACGCCGGAGGACAGGCGCTGCCGTTGTAGCAGCCATGCACGCAGGGCGGATCACAACTGTCGTAAATAAAGCCATTCCCCCCGTGCGCGGAAGCTGGCGGCGGAGCGATCACGTTGGCGTCGCCAGGCGGGGCCGGCGGCGCCAGGACGGAATCAGGCTCGGCCTCAATGGGAGCGTCACTCGGCGAGGACGGGGTTTCGGGCTGTGAGTAGTAGGTACGGTAGGCGTGATGGTAGCTGGCCGAACGGGCGGGACGCGGGGCATGTTGTCCCCGGGCCTCGGCGGCCGCCATAAGGGAAATCAGGGCGAGCGAAGTCGCCCAACGTCCATGTCGCATTGTTGGTTACTCCCCGATCCGAAGGCAGTGCTGGAGGGTCATTTTGCACAGAGGTAGTCCACCGCAGCGACAAGCTCCGCACAGAGAGTTCGTAGCACCGTCGGCGGACGAAAGGGAGAACACCGCCTTTATCTCCCGTCGAATTCGTTAGTCAGCTATCGGCCCGGCCAAGAACGCCGAATTACAGGAAATGATTCGAGAAACGTCAAAATAGTCTCGACGAACGTTCAGACAGGAAAACCCTGCGCGTTATTCCATATATGCCATAATTCGCCCCGGCGCGGCGAAAACCAATCGCCTTCGCTACGTCATAAATTTTGCGCAACCGTCAACATCAAACACTCCAAGTCGGAGCCAGTCACGCCCAACCAGCTCACGGCCGAAGGGAGCCTCTCGCGGCCGCGCACCGCCCCCGTTAGCGGAACGCAACACGGCAGCGAACGACGACCGTGGCGGGGGAGACGCCAGAAAAGCGGCGAGCCAGCGCGTAACATCTTCAAGGCGAGTCCGCTTAGCAGAATAGACGCAGGTTGACGCCACAGCGGATGGCGACTGCTCCTTGGGGGACCGGCGACGTGGGATGTTCCCGCGTCGCCGGTTTTTGTTTCACGGTGGCGCAGTTCTGCGGCGTCGGGTAACGCATTCTTTAATGCGCGGGGCATTCCGGTTCACCCCAGCGGGAGTTTCATGCCGACAATAAAAGATGCCCCATTCGCCACAGACGCCGCTGTGGAGCAGGAAGCATGACCGAATTCATCCGAAAACACTCACCCCATGCTCCCGCCGCTTTGCGGATCATGCATCGTAAGCCGCTGGCGCTGCTGGAGATTCGTCGGGGCATGGCAAAGAACAAGATGCGGCCGGTAGTCGGCCCCGTGTTTCTCATTGGCGGTTCGGCCGAGTGCGACCTGGTGTTGGCCGACCCGCAGTTTCCAGAGATTCACGCCTACCTTTTGGTCAACCACGGGCGTATTTCACTGCGGCGCGTTGGCGAGGGGCCGGAAATCACTGTAGATGGCCGCCCCGTGGAAGCGGCGGAACTTTTCGATGGTGATCGGCTGCGAACCGGTCCCTACGAGTTCCGCCTGCATCTGGTGTCGCCGGGCGATCCCGATTATCCCCGCGAAGAACCATCGGATGAGAAACCATCATTGGCCCGCTCGACCCACCGCGCTGAGCCAGCGCCACAGGAGATCGTGCGAGCCTTGGTAGCCGAAATTCGCGCCCGGCTTGCCGGACAGACCAGCGCCGTCGTTCACGGCGCCAGCTCTCCGGTCAACGGCCGCGAAGCCGCGTAAGTCAGTCCGAGTCGCTTCTTACCCCCAGGCGTTCCATGCCTTCCCGTGCCCCTCGCGCCGTCGGTGTGATCGAAATGGAGCCGAGGTCTTCGCGGGTCGAAACGTTCTTCGACAGCGAAGACGGGCGTACGTGCGCCGATGCGTTGGCGCAATTGGCCCGGGGGTGCAACACTCGGGACGATAGCCACGACGACACGCACGCCGATGTGGTGATCGCAGCCGATACGGCCCGCCTAGCGGCCGATCTGGAAGCTGAGTACGCCGCTTTGCGCGCCGCGATCGCCGCCGCCCGGTAGTCCTCCCGGCGCTGCGCGCCGGGAAGCATTGGGTTAAAGCTGGGGCTTATTCCAGGTTGATACCAGCGAGGTACTCATCCAACTCGCGACGGAGCGATTGCTCCTCCTCAACGGCCGCCGTCACTTGCTGGCGGAGTTTTTCGATCTCATCCTCTTGCTGCGTAAACTTCGTGATGTAGCGGCGGAAGAGATCGCTATCTTGGGGAAGCTGCTCCATGTTCTTGCGAATCCGCTCTTGCTCCTGCTGAATGACGACGATCTGGCGTTCGTACTCCTGCCGTCGAGCGGTCACTGTGTCGATCTTCTGCTTGCGCTGGATGACCTCACGGAGCGCCGATTTAACCTCTTCGCTTACCGCAGGCGAGTTAACGTAAACCACAATTTGCGGGATCTGAAGGTTCGTCACAGCCACCTGTTCGCTGATCGTATGCTCCAATCGCACGACCTGCTCTGTCGGCTCACCCGGTTTCGCGTCAACAACAAAACGGTAGTGGCTGCGGGTCGTTTCGGCCGGTTTTTGCGGCTCCACCAACTTCCATGTGGGGTCGATCGGGTACTCAACTAGCACCTTTTTGGTTTCGTCACTGGAGTTCTTGATCACGTACTTCTGCTCGCGACCGTACTTGTGCGTAATGTGGAGCACGCCTTTCACGAGCCGGGCGCTCACCAATCGCTGCGGTTCGTTCTTCGTGGTAGGCGCCACTTCGACCGCCAGGTCCAAGGCGTAGCTAATCAGCCGCTCGCTGCCGGGCTGCATATCTTCGATCCGGGCGTCGCCCGCGTAGGCGTTGTCATCAAAGACCGTGATTGGTCCTTGCATCAGGTGCAGTTGCGTTGTGTTCTTCAGCCGCAACCCATTAAGCGGATGCTTGGGCTGGACCGCCTCGTTGTAGATCGAGAGCTTTTCGCCTTCAACTTTCTCGTTCACAATCGGCAACATCGCCGAACGGTTGCGTGAAAGCGTCACTGGCGTGGAAATGCGGTACTGGAACAGCTCGCCTAATTCCCCCGCCTGGGCCGCAGCCTGCACACCTTGTTGAAAGTCCATACGCCGACCTAACGCCGACTTCTCGGCGGACGGCGCTGGCGCGGGAGCTGCGCCTCGCGTCAGGGCGTCGAGGGAGCGTGTTCTGGCCAAATTCTCGGTCTCGCGAAGCTGCTTGGCCTCGGCGCCAGCTTTGCGAAACTCTTCCTCGCGGGCCGCGAGATCCTGCTCATAAACACGGGGTCGGACCGATGAGTACAGCTCGGGCTCCACGACCGGTCGGTCCACGTACAGCGGCTCATACAGATCCATCACAAACGAGATCGGCCGGCCGCTCACGAGGGTCAGGTCGACTTCTTCCCAATCGGCTTCGGTCGTGTTCTCGACAATGGCCCACCCTTGAAGCAACGGTTTCTCATCGCCCAGGACTAGGCGGTAACTGGTCTTCCAGACGGGGGCTTCCTGCACATAACCAACAAATACCGGCCGCTCCCCTTTACCCAGGAAATTGAGAGTCACCGTCTTCTTGTCGGCCGAGTTGCTTTGCGCCAGAACCATCAGCGCTTGCCGAAGCTCGGCGTTGAGTTTGGGATCGGCAAGCTGAATCCGTCCTACGCTTTCCAACGGCACACTCCGCAAGCCTTCGTCGGTAAGCAAGTTGAGGTAATCGAGCTTGACCACCTCATCGTCTTCGCCCACCTTCTTCTTGCGCTCTTCGACGCCGACAATCACCCCTGAAATCGGATTGGGGGCTGCAATTTCGACCCGCTCACCGCGAATCTGCTTCAAAAGGTCCGCCAACGAGGGATTGTCGGTCAAGTCGATGGAGAACGTTTTTAGCGTGCGGGTCGCAGGATCTTTCGATCCATAAGTGACGGTCGAAACCTGCCCGCCCCCCTGGTCCTGCACGACCATGCTCTTGAGCAGATCGTTAATGTCGCGGACGTTGAACTTCAGGTCGACTTGGGCGTTGTCTTTGACCTGACCTTCGTGCTCAAAATAGGCCACCCCCGCGTTGAACATCACCACACGGCGGATGGGCAACTCGGCTTGGTTCAATGGTTCTTGCTTTTGCACTTCTGGGGAGTCCTGCTCTTCCTGGGCGAAGCCTGCCGGCGGAACCGCCATCAGCCACGCCATCGCTATTGCCACCAACGACCCTCGCGACGTCATAAGACCATCTCCTTTGGGAATAAACAACACGGTTCGAGACGCCCTCTTTGTCATCTCGCAAGAGATGCTGCCTCAATTCTCCTATGCGTTGGGGCAGAGAATCAGCAAGCCGCCTCTTTCATCATAGGCTAAGACGAACGACGCCCGCCAATCGATTGGACTGAATTGCAAAATCCGAATATGACGACGAAGAGATAAGGCGCGCGGTTTCCGGCATTCCTGGCGTGATCCGCCCACCCCATTTGTATATACTTCACGTAGTGGATTTGTTTCTCTTTCGCGGCGACGATGTATGGACTTTGAACACCGGCTGCAAAAGGCGATCGAACGCGGGCATAAGCGCAAGCAGGCTGAACTGCACGAAGCGCGCCGCCGCGAGATGACCGAGCAGGAAATCAAGAGCCTGCACACCCAGTATCGCCTGCTCCTTTCTGAGCATATTGAAAACTGCATCAAGAAACTGGCGAATCATTTTCCCGGCTTCCAATACGAAACGCTCTACGGCGAGCGGGGCTGGGGCGCGGCATGTAGTCGTGACGATATCGAGATGCGCGGCGGCAAACGCGTCAACCATTTCAGCCGCCTGGAAATGACGATCCGCCCCTTTTCGTCGGCCCATGTGCTTGAGTTAGCCGCCAAGGGGACGATTCGCAATAAAGAGGTCTTTAACCGCGTCCACTACGAACCAATTCCCGACGTGGACCCGCAAGACTTTATCGAACTGATCGACCTCTGGGTGCTGGAGTACGCCGAACTCTACGCCGCCAAGCAGTGAAAGAAAAGAACGCGCGGCCCTATGCCGCGCGCTGTATTATCGGGCGCTCAGTTCGTGAACGGCGTCGACTAAGGCAATGGCGTTTTCCACTGGCGTTTGCTGGTGTACGCCGTGTCCCAGGTTGAAGATGTGCCCGGGGCGGCCAGCCGCCTGATCGAGCACGGCCTTGGCGCGGTCGCGAATGGTTTCGCGGTCGGCCAGTAGCACCGCTGGGTCCAGGTTGCCTTGCACGGCGCGGTCGTAGCCCACCGTCTTCCAAGCAATGTCGAGCGGTACGCGCCAGTCGAGCCCCACCACGCGGCTCCCTGCTTCGGCCAGCAGCGGCAATAAAGCGGGATTTCCCGTCGCGAAGTTGATTACCGGCACGCCCGGGGTAATGTTTTGCACAATCGCTTTAACGTAGGGAAGCACATAACGGCGGTAATCCTCAACTCCCAGGCAGCCAACCCAGGAGTCGAACAATTGCACCGCCTGGCAGCCGGCGGCGATCTGCGCGTTCAGGTACTTGGTCACGGCCCGCACAAACCGTTCCATGAGCGATCGCCATGCACCCTCGTCGCGGTACATGAGCGTTTTGGTGTGCAGATAGTTTCGCGACGCCCCCCCTTCTATCGTATAACTGGCCAGCGTAAAGGGAGCACCGGCAAAGCCGATCAGCGGGATGTCGTCGGGCAGGTCCGCCCGCGTCTGCCGCACGGTTTCCATCACGAAGTGCAGCGAATCGACGCTTTCCAATTCCAGCACGCGATCCACGTCGCGTGGTTCGCGCACGGGGTTATGGATGACCGGCCCTTCGCCCTGAGCGAACTCCAGGTCCAATCCCATCGGCTCGAGAATCGGCAGCAGGTCCGAGAAGATGATCGCCGCATCGACTCCAAGCCGACGGACCGCCGTGACCATGACTTCGCTGCACAGTTGGGGATTCTTGCACAGCTCGAGAAAGGTCGTCTTGGCGCGCACTTCGCGATATTCGGCCATGTACCGCCCCGCCTGACGCATAAGCCAGATGGGCGTGACCGGCGTCGGCTCACCGCGACAAGCCTTCATGAAGGGGCTATCGTACCAGGGGGCGTTCTTATCAAGCGGATGCGTCGCGGGGCCCGAAAGCGCCGTGGAAATCGCCTGCTTGCGCCGCAAAATAACGCCGCTTTGTCCGGCGGCCGCCATAACCAGGTGCCCCATCTTGGGATGCTCTGGCTCAAGATCCACCGGGAGATCTTCATCGTGAAGCCGTTCGCTGGTCGTGGGGCCAATGGAGCCGATCACCAAGTCGTGCATCCGTTCGCGGACTTCATCCTCCACTCCCATTCGCCGCGCAATGGTTAGCAAGTTCTCCACCTGCTGCGCCGAGGTGAACAGCAGCACGTCCACTTCGCCCTCGACCAAACGCCGCACATTCGTCTCCAGCGGGCCTGTATCTTCGGGCAGATCCCATTGATAGACCGGAACCCGGAGCACATGAGCGCCGCGAGCCTCTAGCCCGGCGATCAGGCTAGGGTTGGTCTTGCCATATTCCTGAATTGCAACGGTATGGCCCGCAACCGACAGGTTCTGATCGATCGTGGTCAACAGATCTCGCCAGGTATTAGGCTCGGGCACGCGGTAGGTTGGAGTCAGGCCGACTTCCTTCATGGCGGCCACGGGCTTGGGACCGCGCGCCAATGTAACGACATCCTTGAGCGCGTCGACGAATTGCTGCCGGTCCACCTTGCGATCTATGGCAGCCAATAAGTGCTGGAAACCAACGCCGGTCAGAAACACCACCACCTCGACCTGCCCCGTAATCAAACGATTGGCGAAGTCCACCGCCGCGCGGTTGTCTTCCAACGGCGTTTCACGCATCGAGGGGCTAACCAGCGGCACACCGCCATAGCGTTCGATGAGCCGCGCCATTTCATCGGCCCGGCGGCTCTCAAACGCCGCCACCCGCAATCCCTGAAAGTTTGGCGATTCGTTCATGTGCTCCATCGTAGCCCAAGCCCCAGCACGCGAGCGAGGGGGCCATTCGTCACACCAGCCACCCCCGCAAGGGGTAGCGATGAAGCGACACACACCCTCTCGCTTGCATCCTCGGGTTCCCCTTCCATCACGTACCCAAGCTGCCCCAAACTCTTGTCCAAGAGCGCCAAACGACAAGCCTCCACCCACGAAGCGCCAGGCAGTTCGATCACCCGTGGGTTCTCAGGCCAACCGTTTCATTCGCGTGATTCTGCCCGTCGCAACCCACTCAGCCACATAGAGGTTGCCATCGGGATCAAAGCACGCGTCGTGAGGATGAACGAACCGGCCAGGACGCCATTGGCGCTCGTCGCCGCGAATGGTGAACTTGCTATCGGCGCGGATCCGTTCCGAGTCGTCACCCAGGTGCGACACTACGCGGTTTTGCGCGTCCAGCAACGACACACGCCCCAGCAACTCCGGCACCACCATCAGGTCATTCCAAGTATCGGCGTTGGCGGGCAATCCGAAGCCGCTCAGTGTCTCGCGATGCTTGCCGTCCAGCGTCAGGTATTGCAGCGTATGATGAGCACGGTCGGTGACGACCACCGAGGGCTCGCGTCCGGGGCGGCGGTCAATCCACAGCCCATGCGGCGTATTGAACTTGCCGTTCCCTTCGCCAGGGCCGCCGAACGATTCCATATACTCGCCTTCTTTGTCGTAGCGATGGATATAGTACGAACCGTAGCCATCGGCCAACAGGAACCCGCCATCCTCGAGAAAAGCAAAGTTGGTAGGCAGGAACCGATCGCGGCCCCAGACTTTCTGGGGCATGGTGTCTTCTCCCTCGGCATACACGCCCGATTTCATGGGAGCGTATTTTTGCCATACCACTTCGCCATCGAGCGTTAACTTAGCGAATGTTTTCAATTGCTGATAAGCACACACGTAAAGGAACTGCTCGTTCCCTTCCTGTCGTACTTCCAGGCCATGTCCGCCGCCCTGGAACTGACTGCCAAACGACCGAATGTACTTGCCTTCGGAATCGAATACGAAGATCGCCGGATGGTCCTTTTTGTCGGCCCGGCCTTCGTGAATCACGTACAAGTTGCGGTCGCGGTCAACGGCCACGTTGTGCGTCGTCTGCCAGGTAAACGGCGACGGCAACTGCGCCCACTGGTGCTGCACTTCAAAGCGGTACTCGCCTTCGCCCACAATCACCGGTTCCGTGGCCCGAGCGGGCCGAACCAACACGGCTGGCGCCGCTAAGGCTGCGGCTGTCGCGGTGGTGGAGGCAAGAAACTGACGGCGTGATACGCGGCGAGAATGCGGCTGAGTCATATACGGCCTTTAGAGAAGAGAGAAGAGTCGATGACCGAACGCCGAGCGATTATAACCAAAACATCTGAGACTTCGCACCTTGTCGATCCGTTCCATGCGCACGTTGAACGTGGCCACCTGCCAGTTTCCCGTCGAAGCCGAGATTGCCCATAACCTCCGCTGGATTCTCAGGCAATTGCGCACTGCCGCCAGGCACGGCGCCCACGTGGCGCACTTCCCGGAATGCGCCCTTTCGGGCTACGCAGGCGTCGACATCCCCGATACGTGTTCGATTGACTGGACCGCCCTCACCGACGCCACGCGGACGATCATGGACGCCGCGCGCGAGCACGGTCTCTGGGTGTTGCTCGGTTCGACGCATCGCCTATCAAAAGGCCGCAAGCCGCATAACTCGATCTACGTGATCAATCCCCAAGGCCAAATTGTCGAGCGGTACGATAAGCGGTTTTGCACCGGCGCCGGCGGCCGCCAGCCGACACAGGATCTGGCTTATTACTCTCCCGGCAACCGCGCCTGTACGGTGGATATTCACGGTGTTCGGTGCGGTCTGCTGATCTGCTATGACTACCGCTTCCCCGAACTCTATCGCGACTACAAGCGGCGAGGGGTGGAAGTGATTTTCCAGTCGTTTCACAATGCCCGCTCGTCGGTGGTGGCCGACCCGCGCTACAACATCTGGAAGACGATTGTGCCGGCCACCATGGCGTGCCGTGCGGCGGAGAACTATTTTTGGATCAGCGCCAACAACAGCACCACGCGGCCATCCAAGTGGGCCAGTTTCGCGGTGCGGCCCGATGGACAGATCGTCGGCCGGTTGCGGCTGCACCGTCCTGGGGTGTTGTTCACTCCCATGACAATCGACGCTCCGCACTTCGATGCCCCGGGCCCTTGGCGAGAAGCGGCCATGAACGGCCGTCTTCATAGCGGCGAGTGGATTCCCGATGAACGCTCGCACGATGTGACCTGTCTATGATTCGCCATGCTTCCTTACGCTGCTAAGAAGCGGCGGCAATGCAACACCGTGCATGATCCATAAGACGCAGTTCCCTTACCTCGGAGTTTCTTATGAAGCGGTCTTACCTGCGTTCTTCGGTTTTGGCTTCTGTCGCCGCTTGTTGCCTGTTCGCCCCGGCGTCGGCCGAAACGCCGACACACCATGACGGCATAACCGCCACGTTCTCGATTGTGGCCGTCGATCCAGAAACGGGGGTGGTTGGCGCGGCCGTGGCGAGCAAGTATCCCGCGGTAGGGCGCGTCGTTCCCTATGTGCGGGCGGGTGCGGGCGGGTTTTGTACGCAACATTACCATGTGCCCCGCTGGGGTGAACCCGCGCTTGATGCGCTAGCCATGGGGACGGCGCCCGAACAGGTCATCGCCGATTTGTTGCGAGATGACCCACATCGCGAGCAGCGTCAGTTGGCGATCATCGACATGAGAGGCCGCGCTGCGGTCCACAATCCCACACAGGCGCCCGAGAGCAGCCGCTACTGGTCGGCTATGACCGGGCGTTTCTATTGTTGCCAGGGCAACACCCTAGCCGGCCGTAACGTAGTAACTGAAATGGCTCGCGCGTACGAAGACACGGCCGGAAGCCTGGCTGACCGTTTGATGGCGGCCCTGATTGCCGGCGATTGCGCCGGTGGCGATCACCGCGGCCGGTTGGCAGCCGGCATTCGGGTAGCCAAGACCGGCGTCGAAGGCTACTGGCTGGAACTTTATGTGGATGAGAGCAATGACGCCGTGATCGAATTAGCGAAAAAGTACGCCGAACTCAACCACGAGGCCAAAGGCGCTTGGCGTGGAGGGAAGCTGCCGTTTGTGCATCCCTGCGCCGATCGCCCGTAACTCGCTCTTGCCGCGAATCAGAACACGGCAACGAAGAAAAGCCGTCGCGGGCGACGCGTCGACCACGTTTTAACGTGAACGCCGAGCCATGGCTTGACGAGCAAGCTTTGCAACGAGTGGGACTAAGGCAAACGCGTGGATGATCTCACCCTTGCTTTATTCCGGCTCGCTTACGGCGCGGAGAGCTAGGGCGGCGGCAGCGCGGACATCTTCGTTCGTGTCATTCAGAGCGTCCATCAAAGGACCAATCGCTGCGGGCGTCGGCCCCATGTCGGCCAACATGAGCGCGGCCCAACGCCGCACTGCGGGGCTTTCATCGCGCAGCGCGTCGAGCAGAAAAGGAACCGCTGGGTCACCCACCCGCAGAAGCGCCGCCTCGGCTGTCTCGCGTAAGAGTCGTTCATCCGCCAACAGTTGTTCGGCTTGAGTTCGAGCTTCCGCCTGCAAACGCGCGATCTCGGTTTCGGCCGCCAGAACTTCGGCTTGCAACAAGTCGACTTCGGCCGCTAGCCCGGCTTCGAGCACCTGCGCACGGTTCAAATCCTCACGGAGCCGAGCGATTTCCTCAGGAGTAATCGTGAAGGCCGGTTCGTCGGTTTCTTCTTGAGGCGGCGCAGCGTCCTGTGGGGGAGGAGAATCCTCGTTGGCGGCAGGACGAGCCACTCGGTCTTGCGCTTCCGCCAGCAGTTGAAATAAAAGGGCTGACGCGTCGTCAAACTGCTGTTTCAGCTTGAGATACTCTGCCGAACGCTGTTTGAGCAACACGGTGCGTTCCTCTAGCAACCGGTTTTTCTCTTCCAACGTCTGACGCAGACGTTCCGCCTCGGCGGCGCTTTGGGCAGCGAGCAATTCCTGATGGGTCAGTGCTTCGCGGCGCAAGTAAGCGGCGCGCTGGGCCCGCGCAGGCGCCAATTCGGCCGCTTCACGGGCCAACCGGTCCCGCAGACTCTCGCCGCGTCCATAGAAATTCATCGCCAAACCGGCGATAGCCACCAGGACCAACGCCGCGGCAATGCAAACTACCCAAGTTAAAGACCGATTCTGCGCGTCCATGGGACTCGCCGCTCTGGTAAGGCAGGCTCCAACCCACAAGATCAGGCCAGGAAAATCAACTGCCGACGGCGCTATTGTACCGCCCCGAGCTAGTAAAAACCAATGCGCGGTGTCATCATTTCCAACTTGCAGCCCAAGGCGGAAGAAAAACAGAAGAGCAAACAGCGTCCCCGGATTGATGCTCGTCCGAAGCGGACACTCGGCTTTCTCTGGCCTGCATTACGCGCCGAGCAGATCTTGCCGCAGGCGGCGCACCACGTCCAAGAGGTCGGCCAACGACGCGTATCCATCGCCATTCACATCCAAATACAAAATGTCTTCGGAAGCGTCGCGTTCTTCGGCCAATTGGTATCCGACACCGCCGCTGGCGCGAAGGGCCCGGACGATTTGCAACAGGTCGTTCAAGTTGACGATCCCGTTGCCGTCGATATCTTCGGCCATTGTCGGGTTCCGCCACACCGCCGCAACTTCTTCGCGATCTTGAACGGTAATTACGAAGTCTTGCACAACCGAGCCGGGTGGCGTGCCGGAATCGCTCGCCGTGATACGCACGGTCACGCTTGGCTCCACTTCATAATTTAGCGCTATACCATCTCGCAGCTTGAGCATTCCGGCGACCACCTCAAACCGCGGGTCGTCCACGCGCCAAGTGTGCGTATCGTTAGGGTCGGGATCGTTCACGCTGAGGCGGCCCACCACAGCGCCGCGGACGTTCTCATCCACCGACGCGTGGTCCAAGGCGATGCTCGTCGGCGCATCATTGACGCTATCGACGGTAATCATCACTCGGCCTTGGGCCGATAGCCCGCCATCGTCGCTCACGGTGTACGTAAAGGAATCCTCGCCGAAAAAGTCTTCCTTGGGTGTGTAAGTGATCCGCCCCGTGGATGGATCGACGTTTACCGCGCCTGCGGCAGGCGGAATAACAATACGCACCGATGTTGGATCCAGGACCGCTCCCTGACTTGCGTCGTTCGCCAATACATCGATTATCACTGGCTGATCTTCGTCGGTACGAACGACGTCGTCGGCGACGGTCAGACCATCGCTATCGGTGATGCTCAACACCGCGCTGCCCGGAAAGTATCCCGCCGCGGTGGCCGTAATTGTGACCGTTTGTGTTCCATCCCGCACGCCATCGGAAACCGGATGGAGCGAAAAAGCCGCCGAGCGTGCGCCTGCGGGAATAGTCACCGTGGCGGGCGCCGTTACTTCGCCGGAGTCGCTGCTGGTCAGATGAACCGTCAGGGGTAGGTCGGTATCGGTGTTGCTGCGTTCGACAACGCCGCTCACAGCGGCCGGGCCGGCATTCTCGGCAATCATCGTCGCGTCCAAGCGGATGGTTAACGATTCGTGATCGTTAATTACCAGCGACTGGCTAGCGCTTTGATAGCCCGGCGCCGTAGCCAAGATTTGCACCGTTTGCGGCCCGTCTAAGAGCGTATCATCCACCGCATTGATCAGAATCGAGACGGATGTTTCACCTGCGGGAATTGTTACCGTCGCCGGGACCGACACCTCGGTGGGATCGCTATTCACAAGGGTCACTATCAAGGGGCCCGCCAGATTGCCTCCGACGCGCGTAATCGTTCCCGTCGCCGCTGGAATCAAGGCGCCTTCCGAACTTTGGGTATTGCTCAGCGAGAACAACAATTGCAGGACTTCAACATCGTAAACTTCGCTGCCGGCGAAGTTTCTCAGGTCGAGCGGGTTGCCGATCGCGTCCTTAATATCGTGCTTCTCGTCGAACCCTAGCGCCAGGGTTCCTTCCCCCGTCACGTTGCCAACGGTCACGGTGTACACGGCCCCGCCGCCGCTGACTGCCGTTACTTCGCCTGTAACCGAGCCAGTTGTTTCCACGCGGAAGTCAGCAGGGGTCACGTTCACGACGTCTTCACTAAACCTCACTTCAAACGAAAGCGAGGTTTGCGAAGTGGGATTGGGATCGGTCCGCACCACCGATTGCACCACCGGCGCCGCGCCGGGATCGCCGACGACCAAAGTCGCCGTCAGGGTAGCAGCGCTATACGCCGTGGTCCCGCCGTACCGACTGGGGTTCGATACGTTGGCCCAAATTCCCCCCTGCTCCGGCCCCGTGGTCTGGTCCCAAGCGCGGAACGTGAAAGTGGCCGTACCGGTCCAGCCCGGCGCGGGCGAAAACTCAATACGGTCGGTCGCCTTCAGCAGCCACGCAAAGTTGGGCGAAGTCGAACCGCTCATCGCGCGGCCATCGTTATGGAACCACCATGTGCCGTTGCCGGTCACGCCGATAATGGCGATACCCTGGAGAGCACCCTCGTCTACATCAGTCACCAGGTTGCCCAGAATATCCGCCACCAACTGCGGCGGATTCGATGTGGGATTGCTGGGAATGGGCCGCAGCTTGGGTTGTCCTTGCGGGTCCAATACCGGCGCGTCGTTCACGGGCGTCACGGTAATGCGCGCCGTATCGCTGGCGATGCTGAACGAGTTGGCGCTTCCACTCTCGCTTAAGCTCGTCTTGGAGCCGGCTTCCCCGAACATCTGGTCCCAGGCGCGGTAATCGATGGTCGCCTCGCCATTGAAATCCGCCTTCGGAATGAAACGCAAGCGGTCCAAGTCACGCAACAGCAGCGCCGCGGCCGAACTCACCGCGCCGACTGGCAACCACGAATCGCCGTCATCTTCCGAATACTCCCAGACGCCATTGGTTACATTGGCCGCGGTCAGGGCCAGGCCCATCTTCGTTCCGGGATCGGGGTCGGTTGCTGTTGTCCCTAGTAGATCGCTCACCAAGACGCCGTTCGAAGTGGTCGTGTCTTCGGCAATGGGCGGCAAAGCGCGATCCCCGGTCGGTTGAAGCGTCGGCGGCGTGTTCGTCGCCAGCACCGTGAGCAACGCCGTTTCCTGGGCGGCGCTAAACGCCGTGGATCCGCCCACACCGGCGGTCAAGTTGGCCACACTTCCAGGTTGACCTGTCGTGCGGTCCCAGGCACGGTAGGTAAGCGACGCCGTGCCGCTAGCGCCGGCAGCCGGAACGAATCGCACCAGGTCACGGTCGCGCAGGAGCTGCGCCGCTGAAGACGACACGGCGCCCAAGTCAAGCCAGGTGGCGCCGTCATCAAGCGAGTATTGCCACACACCCGCGGCGTTTCCTGCCGCGCCAATAATTGCGATTCCTTGCAGGGCGGCGGGGTCGGCGTCGGTCATCGCGCCGCCAAGGAACGAGGCCACCAATTCGCCTGGCGGGTTCGCTATGCCTTGCACGACCGGCTTGAGTGTCGGATCGCCACTGGCGTCAAGCACGGGCGCCGAATTGACCCACGTTTGAAAATTGATCTGCCCGCCTGCTTGTCCCGAGAGAAAGTCGACTTCCACACTTTCCCCTTGGACCGCCACGGGAACCATCGCCGTTCCCTGGAAGGCGCCGCCCGAGGCGGTGACCAAGTACTCTCCGTCGGCCACCTCCAGAGACCAGCCCCCTTGCTCGTTCGTCGTGGTGGTCAGGCCACCCGCGGTAATGGTCACGTTGGCCAATCCTTCGCCGCCATCGTACCGCTGATTGTTGTTCTTGTCTTGGAACACCACGCCCGTAAGGAACTGCATGGGCGCGCCGCGGTGAGTGGCGTGAATCGCCCAGTAGTGTTTGTAGGTTGACGTGCTGTTGTGGGCGTACCCCACGCCGATCTCGGTGTTAGCGGCCCAGAAGTCGCCAATTCCAAGTAAGTGGCTACGGTGCCCCCCGGTCGGTCCGCCACCGTCGTGAATCAAACCTTTCAGAGCCGCCGCCGCAGTTGCAAACCCTGCAGCGGCCGATTCGATGTAATTCGCGTCGTTGGACCACCCCTGCGGCAGCGGATAACCGGCGTCGCGAGCCATCTTGTTCGGCTGATCGCCGGTTACTTCGCTGGTGTGGCCAAAGTAGTCGTAAGCCGCCATCTCCTCGGCATGAAAGCCCGACGAACCCAGCAGTTGCTCGTTGACCGCCAACGGGGGCCGAGGAACGACCGAGGATAAATCAACTCCCAGATTTACCTCCGTAGCGTACGCCGCAGGATCATGCCGGGCGCGGTTGAGCAGATAGATGAACTCTTGCTCGCCAGCCGAAACCGCCAGTAGTCGCCGATTTTCCAACGTCTCCAGCTTTAAACGACGTGGCCGACGAGAGGCGGCACGTGAAGCCGAACGAGAACGAAACGCCATAGCGTGGGACCTAACCGTGCAGAAAGGAGAACCAAGGTTCAAGGTAAAGGTAAGTGCCCAACCGCAACGGCGCGGCGACACCCGCCGAGAAAAAAAATTAACTCTGCCTCATTCGCCCGAACCTCCGCCCGTTATTGCCCCGATCTGCAAACATTAGCGCAAGCGTCTTTCAGCAAACAGCTTGCGTCAAAAGGAGCGGCAAGGACAGAACGCATAAGCGACTGCCGGCTGCCAACCGGCGAACCCATAGTTGACCCCAAGTCTCGATTATACCTGCACTAAATTGGCAGGACGCACAACTCCCGTTCTGGTAAGATCAAGACAACCATGGGCAAGACTAGCCAGGATGTTGGTATGCGCATCGTTTGGCCCCTACAGCATGAATGACTAACGAGCACCTATCGCCAGAGCGTTTATCTTCTTCCGTTTTACCGGGCGCCGACATCGAAGGCTCGGTCACGCAACTGTTCGGTCAGTTTCGAACCGGCGACCCGGCGGCGGCCGAACGATTGTGGGCGCATTACTTCCCGCGTTTGCAGGCGTTGGCGCGCCGCTCGCTGGCCGGATGGCCGCAAGCCGTCAGCGATGCCGATGACGCCGTACAAAGCGCTTTCGTGGCCTTTTGGCGGCAAGCCGAACGGGGTGAACTTCCCACCGACCTCCACCGCGACCGATTGTGGAGCCTGCTGGCGTGCATCACCATGCGTAAGGCGCAGAAGAACGTGAATCGTGAGCGAACCCAAAAGCGTGGCGGCGGGAAGGTCGTAACTGAAGCCACACTTCAATCGGCCGCGGGTAACGACGGATTTCGCTTGGAGCACATCTTGGGTGATACGCCAGCTCAGGAGTTTGACCTTCGCTGTGAAGAGATGCTCTTGGCGCTTGGCGAGGAACTGCGGCAGTTCGCCGTATTGCGTCTGATGGGGCATACCACGGCCGAGATCGCCGCGCAGTTACACTGCACCCAACGGAAAGTGCAACGCAAGTTGAATCTGATCGAGCTTCGTTGGCGGTGCGTGATGGAAGAACCCTAAATCCGCCACCGTGGCGGCTCAAATTGCACTTGCAAATTGCCGTGGTCCGCTCGATCAGCTAAAGTTGTGGACATCGCCCCAGGAAGGGGCGCCATCGTTCCTCCCGCCTACCTTCAGCCCCACAGAACGCCAGCGGATCGCGAAGTTGCCCGACACCGCATCGCACAAGTTGGCTGATCAACCGAGGAAGAGTCCATGCCCCGCGTCCACCATCGCGCCGCGTTGGCGGCGCTGTTTCTGGTTCTAGCGGCTCCATTGGCGGGCCACGGCGGCGACTGGCCTATGTGGCGTTATAACGCTCAGCGCAGCGCCGCCTCGCCCGATGCCTTGCCCGCAAAGCTCAGCCTTCATTGGCGACGGCAACTTCCACCACTCAAGCCCGCCTGGCCCGACCAGCCGAAGATGCAGTTCGACGTGGCGTATGAGCCAGTCGTTCTAGGACAACGATTGTTCGTCGGCTCGTCGTACGATCACAGCGTCACGGCCTACGACACCCGCACCGGCGATGCACTCTGGACCTTCTTCGCTGATGGGCCTGTGCGGTTCGCCCCCTTGGCTTGGCAAGACCGTGTCTACTTCGTTTCTGACGACGGCTACTTGTACTGCGTGCGGGCCGACAATGGCGAACTTGTCTGGCGTTTTCGCGGAGGCCCCTCGGACCGAAAAATCCTTGGCAACGAACGGCTCACCTCGGTTTGGCCGGCGCGCGGCGCGCCGGTGATTGCCGACGACAAGATTTATTTTGCTGCAGGCATCTGGCCCTTCATGGGCATCTTTCTGCACGCGCTCGACGTTCAAACAGGCGAAGTGTTATGGACCAACGACGGCGACGGCTCGGTCTACATCAAACAGCCCCACAACACCGATTCGTTTGCCGGTGTGGCGCCACAAGGGCCGCTCGTAGCCGTGGGCGATCGCTTGCTTATTCCTGGTGGCCGCTCGGTTCCGGCCTGCTACGATCGCACGTTCGGCCGCATGCTGTATTACGAGCTTGCCGAGAACGCCAAACGCGGCGGCGGATCGACGGTAGCAGCTTCCGAGAAGGTGTTCTTCAACGGCGGCGTTATCTTCGACTTGGCGACCGGAGCCCATTTGGGAAAAATCGGCGCTCATGTCGCCTTTGACGACACGCATCTCTACGACGGCGATGGCGGTAAGCTCCAAGCCTGGAACCTGCAAGGAGCACAGCTCACACAGCAAGAAACCGTTGACCGCAAGGGCGAGAAGACGACGGTTTCCAAGTGGTCGATGGAAAGAATCGGCGGCGCCGCCGCGCCCTCGGTGAGCGCCCTTATCAAGGCCGGCAATCATTTGTATGTCGGCAGCAAGGGGCGTGTCGCAGCTTTTAAGCTCCCCCTGCCGAAAGAAGGCGACGTCCAGCCCGCCTGGGAGGCCAAAGTCGAAGGCGAGGTTTTGACGTTGGTCGCCGCCGACGATCGTCTGTTCGCCGTCACACGCGAAGGAAGCCTCTACTGCTTTGGCAATACACAAGACGCTCCTTCAACGCCGCAGCAACATGCTCTGCCCACCTCGGAGCTTGCGACAAATGATGTCTGGTCCGCCCAAGCCCAGGCGATCCTTCAAGCCACCGGTATGCACGAAGGCTATTGCCTGGCGTGGGGTGTAGGCTCGGGAGGATTGATTGAAGAGTTGGCGAGGCAAAGCGAACTGCGCATTGTGGCGATCGAACCCGATCGCGCCCTTGCCAACGCATTCCGCGCGCGGCTGCGAGCCGCGGGCGTGGGAGGCGAGCGAGTCTCGGTGGTCGTCGCCGATCCGCATGTCACACCGCTGCCCCCCTATCTGGCAAGTCTGGCGGTCGCCGAATCGCTACCGGCCGATTCGCAGAAACGCGCCGCGCTCGTCGCCAAGATTTTCGCCAGCCTTCGGCCTTATGGGGGCGTCGCGTGCTTGCCGGTTTCGCCGCAGCAAGCCGACGCCTTGAAAGCCGATGTAGAGCCATTCGCCTTGGCCAACGCCGATTGGAAAACAGCGCAAGACTTGACGTTGCTGGTGCGTTCCGGCGCCTTGCCGGGTAGCGCCGACTGGACGCACGAACACGCCGACGCCGCCAACACCCGCGTCTCAAAAGACACTCTGGTTAAGGCGCCGTTGGGTTTATTGTGGTTCGGCGGCCCTACGAATGACGCCATCCTGCCCCGCCATGGCCATGGCCCGCAGCCGCAGGTCGTTGAAGGTCGGTTGTTTATCGAAGGCGTCGACCTGCTGCGAGCGATGGACATCTACACGGGCCGCGTGCTGTGGGAAGCACCGCTGCCGGGCCTAGGCGCCTTGTACGATAACACCGCGCACCAACCCGGCGCCAACGCAGCGGGCACGAACTACATCGCCACGCGAGACGGAATCTACGTGGCGTATCGCAACATGTGCCTGAAGCTCGATCCGGCCACGGGAGAGAAAGCCGCTCAGTTCCAATTGCCAAGGTCATCCAGCGACGAAGCTCCGCCGCTCTGGGGCTACATTAACGTGTACGAAGACTACCTGGTGGGCGGCGCCGATCCCTTGTTCGATCCCGAACTAACGAAAAGCCGTGGCGACAATGACAACTACTCTTCCAGTCAACGACTGGTGGTTATGGACCGCCGCAGCGGCAAAGTGCTGTGGACCGCCACGGCCCGCTACGGCTTTCGACATAACGCCGTTTGTTTAGGCGGCGGCCGCATGTATTGCATTGATCGCATGTCGGGGCCGCAGTTGTCGCGTCTCAAGCGCCGCGGCGAAAGCTCGGCTCACAAGCCGCGTCTGGTCGTGTTCGACGTAAAAACCGGCCGCGAACTGTGGAGCACAGAAGAAGACGTATTCGGCACTTGGCTTAGCTACTCCGAGGAGCACGACGTCTTGGTTGAAGCAGGCCGCGTGGCGGCCGATACCCTGAGCGATGAGCCCAAGGGCATGCGAGCCTACAAGGCCGACCATGGCCAGGTGCTCTGGTTCAACAAGTCTTACACCGGCCCGGCGATGATCCACCACGAGACGATCCTGATGGCCGGCCGGGCATGCGAACTGCTCACCGGTAAACCGCGTTTGCGCGAACATCCGCTAAGCGGCGAACTGGTGGAATGGACCTGGTCGCGCAACTACGGCTGCAACACGCCGGCAGCGTCTGAGCACTTGCTTACGTTCCGCTCGGGAGCAGCCGGCTACTTCGACTTTTGCAACGACGGAGGAACGGGCAACTTTGGCGGTTTCCGTTCTAGCTGCTCGAACAATCTGATTGTGGCGGGTGGCTTGCTCAACGCTCCCGACTACACCCGCACCTGCACATGCAGCTACCAGAACCAGACGTCGTTGGCGCTAGTTCCGATGGAGGAGGTAGAGACCTGGACCTTCTTCGGCTCACAGACGCCCAAACAGGCCGTGCGCCGCGTGGGAATAAATTTAGGAGCTCCCGGCGACCGCAAGGCCGACGACGGCGTGTTGTGGCTGGACTACCCGAGCGTTGGCGGCGCATCGCCCACAGTAGAGATTCAAATTAAGCCGCAAGAACCTCAGTGGTTCCGTCGGCATAGCTCACAAATTGATGGCGAAGGGCTAGCCTGGGTCGCCGCCTCGGGCGCCAAAGGATTGAACTCGATCAAAATCCAATTGGCGCCTTCCGACAAACAAGCCCGTCTGTACACCGTGCGACTGCATTTCGCCGAGCCTGACCCGATACAGCCCGGCGAGCGTGTGTTCCAAGTAAAGGTCCAAGGCCAAACAGCGATCGAAGCCCTCGATGTGGCCCAAGAAGCCGAGGGACGGAACCGAGCGCTAGTAAAAGAGGTGCGCGGCGTCGAAGTGGCTCGATACTTGGAAATTGAACTGATTCCCCATCCGACGGCGAAAGAGCAAACTCCGTTGCTCTGTGGCGTCGAAGTCGAAGCGGAAGGTTGGTAAACCATGAACACTACGCTCTCCTCGCGCCGCGCCTGGTTCTCACCTTGGCCGATGGTAGCGGCGGCTTTTGGCGTCCTTTTCCTTGGAACCCTCGCCGCCTACGCATGCAATGTGCCGGTATTCCGATACGCGCTCGAGCACTGGCGCGCCGACCCATACCGAATCACGCTTTTCCACGAGGGCCCGTTAAGCGAAGCCCAACAGACGCTCATTCGGCCGCTGGAAATGCAGCAAGAACGAGCGCTGGCCAACCTGACGTTCCGCACGGTCGAGCTGAGTGAACTGGACGACGCCGACCGAGAGCTGCTCGCCTCGCAGCAAGATCCACAATTGCCGTGGCTGGTGGTGCAATATCCCGCGTCTTTAAGAATTCACGATCCGATGTGGGCAGGCCCTTTGACTGAAGAAGCGGTCACTGGCTGGACGACTTCGCCCGTGCGGCAAGAATTGATCCGCCGCCTAGCCGAGGGCCAAACGGCCGTCTGGCTGCTTCTTGAAAGTGGCGACGCCGAAAAAGACAACGCCGCCGTGGCGTTGTTAGAAACGGAACTCAAAGTCCTGGAGAAAGGCCTGCCGCTGCCTGAGTTGTCGGGCGCCCCCGAAGATCAACTGCTGGCCGATGTGCCTCTGCGGGTGGAGTTTTCGGTGCTGCGCGTGCCACGCAGCGAGGAGGAGAAAGCCCTAGTCGCCATGCTGTTACACAGCGAGCCCGATTTACCAGAACGCTCCGACCCGATGGTATTCCCGGTGTTTGGCCGCGGCCGGGCTCTCCTGCCGCTCGTAGGCGCGGGGATTACCGCCGAGAACATTCACGATTCGGCGATCTTCTTGATTGGGCCTTGCTCGTGCCAGGTGAAGGAGCTAAATCCTGGCTTTGACCTCTTGCTCAGTGACGAATGGGATCGGCTCATTTCTCAGGAAGTCGCTCCGCAACCGATTTCCACCGCGAGCGTATCCATTCCCGATGAGCCCGAACTTGTGCCTATTCCGTCCGGCGCGCCGTCCGACAACTCTCGCGGTGTGTCAGAACCCAATCCTGTCG
>CAYWIS010000081.1:0-1846 GCA_964458385.1 uncultured Pirellulaceae bacterium | reverse complement strand
ACATCCACCTACGCTTCGCTAAGGCTCATCGGCGGCGCTGCAGTCGTCGGCCTCCTATTGGTCGTCGGTTTGGCCGCGCTTGCGTTGGGAAATGAAGACCGGTCGGCAAAAGGATGAAGTCCGACGTCCCCGCGACAATGTGTGGAATGACTCTCAGAGAGACAACACCCCCGCAAGCCGCGCCACCATCAATCTAGGTAAACGGTCTTACGTCACGCCTTCGGAGGCGCAACTGGCGAACATGAACCACAAACCGAACACTGCGTGTCTCGCGCCACGGGCATCGTGGCGAAGCGCATGTCGCGCAGGTCCAAGGTGAGCAATCGGCCGGCAAGCGGCTTACCAATTCCCGCGACCACCTTAATAACCTCCATCGCCGCCAGCGAGCCTACCGTCGAGGCCACCGCACTAAAGACCGGAAACTCTCGCTTCCAATTGGGCGGCGACTCGGGGTAGAGGCAGCTTAAGCACGCCGTACGGCCAGGCTGTACGGTGGTTAGCCGTCCTTCCAAATCGTACATCGCGCAATCCACAAGCGGTTTCCCCTGGCGGACCGCCTCGCGATTCATCAAGAACCGTTCGCTGAAAAGCGGCGCTGCGCTGACCGCCACATCGCAGCGGGCAACCAATCCAGCCGCATTTTCCTCCGTGACATTCTCACCCAGCGTTTCGACTTCAACATGCGGGTTCAATTCCCGCAAACGACGAGCAGCCGACTCGATCCGCGGCTTACCAATCCAGTCGGTAGTCATGAGCAACTGGCGATTCAGATCGTCCAGGCGCACGTTGCCCGCGTGGGCCAGCAGCAATCGGCCAACACCTGCCGCCGCCAGTTGCATCGCCACCGCGCCCCCTACGCCTCCCACACGCGAGATCAGCACACTGGCGCCTTTGAGTCGGCGTTGGCCTTCTTCGCCAAAGTCGGGCACCCAAAGTTGCCACTCATAACGGCGGCGCTCTTCATCTGTCAGTTCTGAATACATCACCAATTGCGCAGGACAGCAGGAGACAACTGATTCGTTCGCAATAGAACTTCGAGCGATACCCAAACAACGCAGGAAACGCCCGACTTACCTTACCCGCCGGCAATCGGTGGCAAGAGCGTCACCACATCGCCAGGCTGGAGCACTACTGCGGCTGCTTCGCGGGCCGATACGGCCGCGTCGTTCACCACCATCAGCAGACTTGGGCGAGGCTCGCCCGTGGGCATAAGCAGATGTTCCTTGGCGTCGGGGCCGCGCTGGCCGGCAACACGGCGCAGCAACTCAGCCAGATTGCTTCCTTCGGGAAGATCCACGTCTTCTTCCGCCTGCCCCAGGAGAGTGCGTAGTTGGGCAGTGTATCGTACTTGTAACTTCACGACTCGGTTCTCTCAACTAGCGTCCAAGAAGCGTCCGCTGCGGGCTCCCCATCGCCCTGAGGACGCTCCAACTCGGTCAACGGGCGTTCATAGAGTCGCCCGCCTTTCAAAACGATCAACTGTTCAGCCAAACGCTGGGCTTCCGTGCGACTGTGCGTTACGTGCAGTATGGTCAACCCTTCATTCTTCTGAATCGTGCGCAGCAGATCACACAAGCGGTCGCGCGTTGTCTCATCGAGAGCCGTCAGCGGCTCATCGAGGATGACCACGCGAGGGCGGAACGATAACGCTCGCCCCAGCGCCACGCGTTGTGATTCACCGCCGCTGAGTCCTCGCACGCGCCGCTCCAAGAGCGCTTCGATTCCCAACACATGCGCCAGTTCGGCCACACGGTCTTGGATGACCTTCCGCGAGCAACGCCGCAGCCGCAAAGCGAACTCCAAATGGCCGCGCACAGTGAGGGTGGGAAACAGCGCCAGATCCTGC
>CAYWIS010000080.1:0-24221 GCA_964458385.1 uncultured Pirellulaceae bacterium | reverse complement strand
ATTCGCCGGGCGCGAACCGCCATCAACAGCAGCAAGCCCACTCCCATGCCCATGGCGGCGCCGATCAGACCAACCATCGGCTCGTTGGTTCCCAGGAATAGCGTTCCACCGACCACCAGCGCAAACAAAATCAGGAACAGCACCGCCACCACGGGCGACCATTCGCAACCGGCCTCTTGCACCAGACGCAGAAACCACTGGTCGAACTCGCCCAGAAACGATTTTGGCGGCGCCTCGTCACGGGCCAGCGGCATACGCGTCAGACGCAACGAGGGCTGCCGTTCGGCCGCGCCGCGGGCGGCGATCGCCGACGCCACATCGCGAATCAACAGCAATACTGCCACAGCGCCCAGCGAAAGCGCCGCAAACAAGATCAACCCTAACCACTCAAGAGCCATAAGCGCTAACCTCGTTGTTCATCGCGGGGCGAGTCCCCGTTCTCTTGAGACTGCATCGCGGCTTGGCGCCGGCGTCAGTCCCTTCCGCTATTGTCTGCCGGTCCAACTGCGGCGTTCGTGCCCGCCGACGCCGCTTTGTTCCTACAGAGTTCACTCGCGAATGCGTTTGCTCTCTTCTCAAGCCACGTCATATTGAGCGGGGGCGAAGATGGACTCGTCCAGTTCGATTCCGCAGGCTTTCAATCGCGGCAGGCATGCCGGGCGATAGCCCGTGGCGTAGAACCGGCCCACGGCGTCGCCATCGGCGTCGACGCCGGTCTGCTCAAAGCCAAAGATGTCGGCCAACTGATACGCCCCATCTTGTACTCCCACGATCTCCGACACGCGAGTAACCCGACGACGACCGCCCTTGAGCCGCGCCAGATGCACCACCATCTTCAGACCGGCTGCGATGTACTGTCGCACCACGGGCACCGGCAGGTCGAAGCCGGTCATGGCGACCATCATTTCCAGACGCGCCAGCGCGTCGCGGGTATCGTTGGCGTGGATCGTGGTGAGCGAGCCTTCATGGCCGGTGTTCATCGCTTGCAGCATGTCGAGGGCCTCGGGGCCGCGCACCTCGCCAATCAAGATGCGGTCGGGCCGCATTCGCAAGCTGTTGCGAACCAAGTCTCGTTGCGTAATTTCTCCGGTCCCTTCGGTGTTGGCGTTGCGTGTCTCCATGCGCACCACGTGCGGGTGCAAGAGCGTCAGCTCGGCCGAGTCCTCAATCGTCACTAGTCGTTCGGTCGGAGGAATAAAAGCTGAAAGCGCTCCCAGGAGCGTCGTCTTCCCAGCGCCGGCGCCGCCCGAGATCAAAAAACCAATGCGGGCTTCGACCGCCGCCGCCAGGAACCGAGCCATCGGTTCGGCCATGGCGCCATTGGCGCACAGATCGGCCAATCGTAACGGGTTGGCGCCGAAACGGCGAATCGAAAGCTTAGGGCCATTCAGCGCCAGGGGCGGAACCACGGCGTTAATGCGCGAGCCATCGGGCAAGCGAGCGTCAACCATCGGGCTGACTTCGTCAATTCGCCGACCCACCTGGGCCACAATCCGCTGGATGATCCGCATGACGTGCTGATCGTCAGCGAACACCACGTCGGTCAGCTCGAGCCGACCATGCCGCTCAACATACACCTCGTGTGCATGGTTCACCAAAATGTCGGAAACACTGGGGTCGCGCATGAGCGGCTCCAGCGGGCCCAGGCCGAAGATTTCGTCGACCAGCTCGTCCACCATGCGGCGGTGGTCGCTCTCGGACAGCGCCTTGCGACGCAGGCGGCATAACTCGTCAGCCAGACGAACGATCTCGCCCCGAAGCTGACTTTCCTCTACGCGTCCCAATGTGGACAAATCCAGCGATTCGACCAGTTCTTCGTGGATGACGGTCTTGATTCGCTGGAACTCTAACTCCTGTTCGTCCAGATGCGGCGGATGCAAAGCTCCATCTGGGCCGACCGAGGATTGATTGAACGAAATCATGAACCACGCTCGCTCGTGTTAGTCGATAGATAAGGAAAACCAATTGCTCACGCTCGTCAGCGTCTTGTGAACGACCGACGGCGGAGCTTGCCTTGCCCCGCGAGAATCGCCGCTGCGGCGGCGTCGCTTAGGCTCCGCCGCCGCATCCGCCCGATGGTGTTGTCAGTCTTGCAGTACAAGCGGCAAACCGCTCAGGCCGAGACGCGGCCTTGAACCTTCATTGCTCGACAAGGAGCGGGTCTGCGAAACCGTCGCCACACGCACCTCATCGGCAGGCGCCGCGTTGGCCGCTGCGGTGTCTTGAGCCGCGTCGGCATGGCTAACCGGCTGCTCCACATTCGCCCGGACCGGGAACTGTTTGAGTTGGAACGACTGCGGCGCCGGCTCAACAAAGGTCACCGTATTGCGTTTCGAGCCGCGATAAACTTCCGTCGTGAACGATTGCGGCTGGGGAAGCCCTAGCAGGCCGCCCAGGGTTTGCGCTTCGGTTTCGGTTGTGGCTTCTCGGTCTTGCGGATTCCGCAGCGCTAACGTCAGTTCGCCATGCCCCTCGACGACTCGAAGCGCATTGGCCTGGTTGCCCGTCACCGCCAGCGTCACCGTCAAATCACGTTTGTTGCCATCGGCTTCGACTTGAGCGCCGGGGGTGGCGACTTTCCCTACCGCCAACACTTCCACCCCTTCCAACAACGTGACGGTAGTCTCGGGGTGGGCGCCGGTTTTATCCGACTTCGTGCGGAAGATCACGTCGACCAGCGAGCCAGGGGTAGCCAGGCCAGCCACGGCGCCGTCGTTCGAGATGGTGGCCGTCACCGCACGGTAGCCAGGCTTAAGACGCTCGGCCACGCTCGGCCCTTGCCCTTGCGGGTAGAACAACTCGGGAAAGAACGTCTTCCCTTTGGCGACCGGCGCCCGCAGAATGCGGCCGATAATCTGCTGGCTGTCGCGCATATAGGGTCCGGTGTAGCCGCGGGCCTCCAACTGATCGGGCGAGACCTGCACAATGGCCACGTCGCCCAAGGTCAACGGGCGGCCGGGCTCCAGGTCGATCGCCGCTACCGGCACAAACACCGGACGGGGCGGGGCAGGAGCCGCCACGTTCTCGACAGGTTTCTTGGTCAACTGTTGACGCACGGCGTACGCCCCGACCAACCCAAACAGCACCGCAAACACGCCGACAATGATCGTGCCGGGACTAACTTTCATGTGGTGATCCTCGAAACGTAAAAGAACCGAATACCTCAACCAATGCGCCGCTCGTCAACCGTTACTGAGCGATGCGCCAGACCAACAACAGCCAGGTGGCCAGCGCCACCGGCGCCGCGTAAGGCATAACGCGGCGCCGGGCGCGGGCCTCTGAGGTTGGGGCCTCGCCCCGCTGTGCTTTGCCTGCCCCGGTGGCGACGTACTTCGCCCGAGTCGGCCCAAACCCATGCTTGAGCAGATCGAGCGTGGCCAGA
The DNA here is from genome assembly GCA_964458385.1 of uncultured Pirellulaceae bacterium. Taxonomy (GTDB): domain Bacteria; phylum Planctomycetota; class Planctomycetia; order Pirellulales; family Pirellulaceae; genus JAHWKS01. The sequence continues at coordinate 20,839 of CAYWIS010000080.1, read as the reverse complement.
ACCACCGTGCCGATCAGCGCGAATAGAGTGCTGGCGAAGAAGACGAGGAGCGTCGAGGTCGGACCCAGCCACGCCCCCAAAGCGCCCATCAGCTTCACATCGCCGCCGCCCCCGCCGCCGATCAGCCACAAAACGAACAGCACCCCAAACCCCAAAGCGAATCCTGCCAACGCTGTGCCTAGCCCCGCCAGTCCGCTCGTGACTCCATGGAACACCAGGGCCGCCGCCAGGGCCGGAATCGTCAACCAGTTTGGCAACCGCCGCGTCCGCAGATCAGTAACAGCGGCGACCAGGGTGAACGCGAAGACCGCTCCGACAAACAGCCACTGAGAAACCACGTGCATGAGAAGCTCGCAGGGAAAGACTCCGCATCGACCGCCTGCCACGGCGGTACGACAACGGTTTGGGTTTCCCCTTGGCAAAGCACGTCGTGTGCCTGATGGGCAGAAACGCCGCCTCTGACCGGCGGCGCAAGAGAATTGCGGCGTTTTCCTAGGAAATTGCGTAGTTTCGCTGCGACGAGCACAGCTCCAGGGAGCGGGCCGCGTTGCCAAACTGCGACACCCGCCACGGCGCACGCATCGCCCTGTTGCTTCCCGGCAACACCTGCCGCCCATAAGGCCTGGTCAAGAGAAGACCAGGCTCAAAGCAACCGCCCTCGATTAACGGAGACCGACAGTCGCCAACGACTACTCTGCGTTGGGGCCGCGCGGGGGCGCGACGCCTCGATTCTCCCACCACACATACGGGTAAGGAGCATCATGAATACGAATTCCGGCAGGTGGCGTGTGCGGCGGATCGCCCCACTCGTCGCAGTCGTCCTGCTCATCAAAGAAGCCGCTGCCGGCAACCCAGGCATGATGGCCCGCCACGGGAGCCCAGTAATAGCTCTGGTTCACATCGCTTACCGCCGCCGACACGTCGCCCAGCTCTTGCACCACGTGGTCACGGATCGAGGTCATTCCCACGATCATGCCGACGACGGCCACGGTGGCTACCAGAACCAACTCCGACGAGACAATAAACCCAGCCTCGTCATACAGAAGACGCCTAAGCATACTTCGCATGCGCGCACTCCTCTCGTAAACCGCGGGATACGGAACACACCCGACACACACCCTAACGCCGTGGGGCTGCCGACCAAAACAGCCCCACGGCGCAGTCTCCTGGCAAGATGCACGCACCGCGCAACCTAGGGATGGAGGCTACTAGACACCCCCGCGCCCACGTTTAGCCGGCGTGCGCTGGCTGATCGCGAGCGCTTCCCAGACGCAACAACCGCCGGAAGCGCGCTGCCGGGCGGATACACCGCCGAGGCGTACACTACGCACAGCGCGCGCCACACAACCCCTAGAATCCAAAAAACGCAACCAGGCCGCACAAACAACACACGCGACACAATCAACACAATCGTCGCAACCAAAGATCTGTACAAAACTTGAGGTGCGCCGCCCGGTTGATTCGCCTCAGGCAAGAAACAAAGAAAGGCCCCAAGGCGGGGCCTAAGACATTGAAGAAGTTGCTTCCCATTGGAAGCGCGCTAACCGTGAAGCGCTAACCAGCGGAAGCGCGCCAGAAGGATTGCCCACGCGTCCCCGGCTCCGCCGGGAAAGCAGCACGTTAAGCTGGGAACCGACGAGGAAAATGGGCGGGCGCCACACCCACAAGTGGACGCTCCGCCCATGGCGCAAATCGGCCGCGCCAGACCGCGACGGACGGATTAGGGCAGAGGCGTACCTTCCGGAGTAGCGTCCGCATCACAAATTTCGATGCATGCCGGCTCGGCGCCTACGGGTTGTCCCACTTCATCGCAATCATCGAGTTCATCCTGGAAGAAGCTGCCCGCCGTAAGAGCGTGATGCCCCGCGACGCCGCTGAACGAGAAGGTCTGATTCAGATCGCTGATAGCCGCCGCCACGTCGCCCAGTTCTTGGACCAACTGATCTCGAACGGTCGTCAGGCCGACGATCAATCCCAGCACGAGGATCGTGGCGATCAGAACGAGTTCCATCGACACGACGAAGCCGGCTTCGTCATTCCACAATTGATGCAGTACGCGCATAGTTTCAGAGACCTTTTTCACAGAGTACAGGGTGTGTTACGTTCCGTATCCAAGAGACACCCCAGAACACAAGCATCGTGATGGACGCTTTTGGTCGCGGTCCTGGAGTAGTCTGTCGCGGTCCCCGCCCACATTCCTGCGGGCGGCAGGCCAAGCTGCGCAGCTTTGGTGCTTGCATGTAAAGCACCCCACGTGCCACGAACGTTCACAGCCAGTAAATTTTTTTCGCCTTTTTTCGCACCCCGAAATCAATTCCGCAAAGCCAATCATAATAAACACTTACAACACAACACCTAATCAAGATCGGATGTTGCCTGTGTCGTTCGGCGCGTACTCGGCATGACGTTTGGCGCCGCGTTGCATTTGCCGGTTAGCACTCGCGCGTATCCTGTTAACGCGCAGTGTTAACGCCCGTTCTCAACGTGGCGTCGGGGCTCGTAGACAACCAGTCGCTCAACCGTAACCGCCATTCCATGGGAGTCGAGTTCTCTGTTGCGCGCCCGCAAGGACAGCTTCCTATTCAACAAGAACTGCGTTTACGTAACCCCTTGGGTTTCACGCCGCTAAGGGGATCAGGAGGCGTACACACCATGTACGGCATGCACGGGGCTTCATAGCGTTTAAGACGGGTAGGAGAGCCCCTCAGCCGCTTTGGCGCCAAAGCGCGACATTGCCCAAGCGGTTCAAGCCGCTAGCGAAGCGCAATCCCAGCGGTGTGCACACGTAGAATTGGCCCCCAAAGAAGAGACGAACCAGCACACGCATTGTGTCTGGTTCTCGGTGTAGATCGCTGCAGACGAGCGTCCAGCGGTAGCCGCCTTAGAGCCTCTAAAGCGAACCACGATCGTGATGCGGCGGCCAAAGAAGACGCCACCGCAATGGGCCAACAACAAGTCGTTAATCAACAAACTCCACGGTTGGAGGCGGTTGGTTTGGCGGATCATTATAGAAGGGGCCGGGGTCCATGAACTCACCGAAGGGGGTCGAGTACGACTGATCGAGGTTATCAATGGCCGCGGCTGCATCGCCCAACTCTTGCACCAGGTGATCTCGCAAGGTGGCTAGTCCCGCAATTGCCCCGAGAGCTACCACCGTGGTTAACAGCAGCATTGCCATCGCCGAGGTTTCCCCCCGCTGATCGCGCCATAAACGCAGCGTCAAATGCATCTTCATCTTACTCCGGCTTGAAACGCGAGAAACGACCGCAGACATCCTGCGCCCCAGGCTGTGCCTTGCGTGCGAAAAAGCGAAGCCTGGGGAAATTGAGCATTCATAGCGTTGCCGACGGACGTCGGCGTTACGGCATTACGCCCTCGGGCGCGGCGGCGACGTTCAGGTCGAGTCCGCCCGGCGCCATCATGGCCGGCTCATTGTCAGGATCGCATTCCTCGTCACCCACTTCGCCATCATCCGAGGTATCGGCGAACGTACTGCCCGCCACGGTGAATGTTTCGCCGTTGACCGTAATTGTGGCGCCGCCGAACGAGTAGCTTTGGTCCAAGTGGCCAATCGCCACCCCAAGGTCGCCTAGTTCCTGCACCACCTGATCGCGAAGTGTCGTCAGTCCGACGATCGCGCCGATCAAGACGATCGTGCTAACGAGGATCAAATCGGTGCTGGTGATAAACCCGGCGGTATCAAGAGAAAGGCGTCGTAAGAGCTTCATGGCGTGTCAACCTGCTGGAAAGAAGCACTAAAAGTCGAAAATGGAATCTTTAAGACTTGCCGTCGCTTGGATTGGCGGAGGAACTGGGCGCCGGCAATTGCAGAGCGAGTTCCGCGGGAAAACGTCCTCGCCACAGCGCCAGCGCCCGGCCGGCATGCGAAAGAAACGTGTAGTTGTCCTTGATCTGAGCGTCGTCCATGCCCTGGATCGTGCGCACCAGCCATTGTCCAGCGCGAATTATCGTCTCGCGCGGCGGGTGGACTTCTTCGGGCGCCAAAGCCCACCATTCCAGCGCGTGCCCCGTGCCTAACACACGGCGGGCGATTGTGTCTTCAACCGCATCAGAGGCCGATGCAGCCCCCGGCGGCTCGGGCCAATTGCCCAACCAGTAGCCCTCGGTGTGTTGGCTGGCGATCAGCCGGCGCGTGGCGTCCTGCAAATGTTCAACAACGCGCTGTCGCTGCTCGGGCGAAAGACGTGGCGATTGCTCATCAACTCGCAGGAGCATGGTGAGCGTATGCAGCCGGTGGTTTCCCATGCACACGCCCTCATTAAGTCGTTGCCGCATCAGTCGCTCGGCCAGCGTGTCAAACGATACACGTTGCCCTTCCGATGTAATCCACGACTGTGTCGGCGCCAAATACAACGTGTAGGCCAACGTCGACCATTCGTATTCAAGTTGGTTCAAACTAAAGTCTCGCAGCGACTGCTCCAACATCGCTTGCACACGGGACGGACCGTTGGCTGTGAGAATCGGATGCTCAAGCGGCACGCCCACTTCGGCCAAACACCCCAGGGTGTGATCAACATGGCTGGCGGTCGCCAGTCCTTCCTGAGTGCGAACGCGCACGCCATTCCGTAGGGGCACCAACAATGGCTGCGCGTCACGTCCCCAAGCCGCAGCAAAGCGACGATGGTCAAGCAGCAAGTCACGCATTTCTTCGCCCGAAAGGCACTCGGGGTCGCGGAACTTGGCTTCCAGCCCCCAGAACCGCAGAGCATGGTCAACGTGGTTAACCTTGGGCTGCGGGCCGCGAAGACGCGGACGGAGTCGATATAGCACGTCGAGCAACTGGTCGTCGGTCACTACCCGGGGATCGTCGTACAGCGGCGCCACGCGGAAGGGCTCGTTTTGCAATGGGGGCGGCAGCCGCTGCGCGTCCAACTCATGGCTGCGCCGCCATACTGCTCCCAGGGCTACGGTCGCCAAAACCAAATGCACCGCAAAAAAGCCAATTCCCCGCAAACTGCGCATAAACCGCCTCACGGACGAAGTTACTCATCAGATCACTGGCAAGCCATCGGCGTCGGGCCATCGAGATGCGACCTTTCGTCGCTCTCCTTGGACACGCGATGTCTTCTGCTCGCCTTAGCTGTCGCTTGTGGATTCTTCCGCGGAATCAGTCGGGACGTTGCACAATCAACGCTCGTTCGTCTTCGTACACCACGCGCCAGGGCGAAGCGCTACGCACACGGCGAGCCAAGGCAGATTGCAATTCTTTGTCCACCACCATCAGGTTGACACGGTAGCGATCAAGCGTCTTTTCCCAGCCGGTGTTTCCACGCATCACGTGCAGATAGTCGCGCCAGACCCGGTGCGGAGCCAGATGCAGGTTCGTGGTCATAAAGACCTTCATTCCCGGCGGACCATCCCAGGCCAACCAATCGCCCCACCACTGCGGACCGAACACCAAGCCCTGCGGCGGATGCTCGCGCAAATACTGCGTTGCTCCCAGCGGCGTGTTATGACTGTAGAATTTCTCTTGAGGCCGTGGCTTACCGCCCAACAGCGGTTGTGTAATAGGCGTGAGAGAAAACGCCAACCAAACTGCCAAACCGCACAGCAACGTCGGGTAAAAGTTCGGTCGCTCGGTCGGGGTTTCGGCCAAAGCGTTCTCGTGTTTCGTTCGACGCCACGCCCCCGCAATTGCGGCGAAGTGCGGCGTGACGATCAAGGCAAAGATGGGGGCATACCAGCCAATCATGCGGCGCGCCGGAGCCATCGCCGCCACAAACACAACCAACATCAGCACATCGACCGCCGACACCGGCCGCCGACTGAATCGCAGCGTCACCAGCAACACACCAATCGACACGCAAAACGCAATGCCTTCCGTATCGCTCAGCCGTATCGGAAGCCATTCCAGCACATCGCGCAGGTTAGGATTCGCGCCAAACCGAGCGGTGTGAATCAGCAGATCCAGGCCATAAGGGTTCATCAACGTGGCCGCCACGGCCAGTTCGGTCAGCAGCACCAGGCGACGGAACCAAACGTCGTGCAGCGGCGCCAGCAAGCGGCGTTCTTGCACCGCCACGTCAACCGCGCGACCCGCCACGTGACAAGCCAACACCACGAGCCCCACCGCGAACGAACCATGCAGGTTGGCCCACGCGGCGAACAAGAGCGGAACCGCCGCCCAAAGCCACCGTGGCATCGCGTCCGCCTTGGCGTCCTGCGGCCGGAGCGATGCAGCCAAACGCGACCGCCACGGCTCAACACGAGTCAACATTGCCAACAATAGCGCCAACGCCAACCCGCCAAACATCTCTGGCCGAAGGACGGCATGACGGGTAAATCCCAAGTAAAAGCCCAGGGCCATCGAAACCAGCGCGACAACCACACTTCCACTCAGGCGGTAGAACACGCGTGTATAAATCAGGTGCGTCGCCAACACAGTCACGGCGAACAGGAACGACAACAGCGCCGCTCCGCCGGTTTGTTCCGCCAAAGCCAGGAGCACTTGCGAAAGCCAGGCGTTGTTGACAATTTCCATGCCTTCGGCCAACGGCATTACCGGGTCGGCAGTCGGCAAAGCGCGATGTTCGAGAATCCAGCGACCGTAGTACACATGCCCCCACAAGTCGGAATGAAACAGGGGGATGTAACTTAAGTAGAGAAAGAACGCCGAGAACCACACGCACGCCGCCAGGTGCCGTGGTCGCAGCGCCCAGCGTGCGCTTAATACCGGCTGCAACAGTTCTTCCGACGCAACAGGAGATGGTTCAGCAACGAGCGACACGGCGCACCCAAAGTAGCAAGGACAGCCCGGTTCAGCCCGAGCGCAAAGAGGCCTACCGTTAGTGGTGATTCGTCGCGACGGCGCCCCGGCGCCGCAGCATGAGCAACCTGGAAGTTGCGCGGATATTTACTCTTTGGCCGCCATGGCGCTGGCTTGCAGACGTTTCCCGGCGACATTGAAGCCAAAGCTCTTTAACAAGTTCAGCAAGGGCGGCTGATTCAAGGCGACGCTTACGGTGACGCGCACCTCGGGATCGGTCGCCAGCAAGTCAGGAGAATCGGGCGGCACGCACATCACGGCCGAATCGCCGGCTTCCTCCAGGGCCACGACAACTCCGGTGGGATACTCCAGGACCAATCGCACCCCTGCGTCCGAATCAGCCAAACCCGCCGGAGGCGACACCGCCAAATCATGCACGTCCAGCACCTTGTTCACCGCAGCCACCGCGGCGGCGCGAGCAGCCGTGGCGGACGGTTCGCGGGCGGCGGCGCGGGCCCCTTCGTGGGCCGCAGCGACAACCGTTTGCTGCACAACCATCAGCACGCCGAATTGCAAAATGGCCAACACGGCGATCAAGAGCGCCGGCAACGCCAGAATCAACTCCAGCGTTCCTGCGCCGCGCCGCGGCGCGCCAAGCAAGCCAAGGTTTCGGTTCACGGGCCACTGATGTTCATGATGGCGTTGGTGATGTCTTGCAACTCGTTGAGCAGCGCGACGCGCACCGCCGCCAACCCTGCGATGACGCCAATGCCCACCAACGTCACCAACAGCAGGTACTCGACAAACACGGCGCCGTCCACTTGCCGGATGATTCGGCGCCACAGGTTGGACAGAAAATGCATCGACAATCGTTCGCTCCCCAAAAAGGTCGGATATGCAGCGCATGGTGTGAGCCAAACGCCAAAGCAAACACCGCGCCACTTGGGAGCAAGGCCCCGCATACCCGCGCGTCATTCCCAGGGCTTACGCCCGGCGGAACTTGCAAGAGACGATAGATCCTTCGCAAAGCGGCTTCCGCGTGGCGTTCAAAGCCTTTGGGAGATAGCGTTGAGATAACGACGATTCCTATCAAAGCCCCCGCTTGAGAAAGCGAGCGGCCAAACCACGTGTGTTTCCCCTGCACAACGCGGTGTTGCAATAACGCGACGTGATGTCCTAGGGAAACATCGCCATCCGCCGCCCATTTCGTTGTTGTACTCGTCGCCGCCAAGCATTTCGCCTTTGCCGTCAGGCCACCGGCTTTGGCACAAAAGCTGCCTTGAAAGACAGCCGTTTCTCGTGGACGTGCAACTCATGTGGCAGTTGGAATGACCGCAACTCGATCTGACGACCCTCGGACGCGGCGGCCGCAACGGCAGGGCGGCGTAACGCTGGAGTTAATCCTCGCGCTGCCGCTGCTGCTGATTGCGCTCCTGGCGGTAGTCGAAATCGGAGTCATCGTGGCCAACGTCAAGCACGTAGCTGCAGCCAGCCGTGAAGGCGCCAAGCTTGCCGCGCAAACGCCCGGCTTATCCCAAGCCACCACAGCCGCCACAAGAGACGCCGTGCAATTAGCGATCAACCGCCGCTTGGAGTCCGCGGGGCTGGGCGCCAACGCCGCCCAGGAAGTCATCTTGCGGCATACAGTCGCCGATGGCGATGGCGAGCCTCCTCTCGATCCGCCCCTACCTGACGAAGCAGTGCGCGTCACGGTCCGGGTGGAGCTTACGCGACTGGCGCCCGACCTCCTGGGCGCGTTCGGCTTTACCCTGTCCGGGAAGACGATCGACCACTCGACGACTTGGGCCTACGAACTATGACCAAATCAGATCATCGCCCTTGGCGGCGGGCAGCTTGCCCGCGTGTTCGCGTTTCGCCGAACGCCACACGGCGGGGCGTGGCGACGCTGTGGGTCATCCTCGCGTTGCCGGTCGTCTTGTGCCTGCTGGCGCTTATCGTCGAGACAGGCGGTTTGCTTCTGGCGCGGATGCAACTGCTGCACGCCCTGGAAGCGGCCGCACTCGCGGGTGTCGATGCCTGGGGCGATCAAGTCAACGCTCCCGGTGGAAGCAATAGCACGATGACGCGCAACGCGGCTCGCGCTCGAGCCGTCGAGTTGTTCCAAGCGAACACCATCGCCGGGCAATCGTGGCTTGGCGTTTTGCAATCCAACGGCGACGCCCTGGAAAGCGACAACCAGACGTGCACCGGAAGCGTGGTCATCTTGGGCGAAGTGACCGGCATGGATGCCTACACCTTCACCGCCGGCACGGTGGTTAACGACGACTACGGCGTCCGTACACAAGCAACTCTTTCGGTCAACAGCGTGCTGGCGAACCTGATGGGCATTACACTTGGCCCGTTCTCAATCCAAGGCGAAGCGACCGCTCGCTATAACGGCGGCCAACCCCAGTTGATTCGCGTAACCACGTTCATCTGCCCTTAAGAGGACACTCGCCACGACGCCAAATCGCGCGGTGGCAGCCGGCCATCGTGAAGGGCCGAAGCAACCAGAACCGCATTGCAGCCGGCGTCGGCGAGCGTTTGCAAGTCGGCGACGCTGCGGACTCCTCCACCGCCAATCAACTCCAAGGCCGGGAACCGCTCTCGCAAACGACGGATCAGATCAATCCCGGCGACGCCGCGTCCTTCGCCCACGTGCGCCAAATCCAGCACCACCAGCCGCTGAAACCCTAGCGACGCGACATGAGCGGCAATGTCCTCGGGGGTCGCGTCGCGCCAAGCGGTCGAAGTGAGCGGCCGCCCTTCTTTCAGATCCAGGCTGAAGGCGGCGCGCGCAGGGGTAATGCGTTCGAGGATTTCCGGTAAAACCGTGGGCGAACCGATCGACTCCAGACCAACGATTACCACCTCCACCGACGCACCGGCAAACGCGGCCACGTCGCCAGCGCGGAGCGCATCGCCTACGCCCGCGTCGATCCATAACCGTAAACCGCTCTGGCTAATGGCTTGATACGCCGACCAGTTGGGTTCACTTCCCGCAATGGCGTCCAAGTCCGCAACATACACATCTCGAACCGGGAAGTTCACCGCAAAGGCCCGCGCCACGCCGGCGGGCGTTATATCGCTTGTGAGCACTGTTTCGATGCGGCGGTACTCTTCGCGCCGCCCACCTACGCCGCGCACGACTTCGCCCGCTTTGAGATCGATTACCGGAATCAAACGCATGCGTTTCACTCCTCCCGCCTCTCCAGCGCTGCCTGGGAGTTCCAGGCATGGGAAGCACTGCCTCTCGCGAAGTAAGTACTGGCCGCTTACCGCATGTTCTCCGACGGAGCCTGGGAACGAGGTGGGCAGACCTTTGGCGATCAAGCTCGCCTTAGTCTTCGAACACCAGATACCCAAACCCCTCGGCGCGGATGCGCGGGGCGGCGGGGGTTGTCCACGATTGGAATACTGCGTCTGTTTGGGCGCCTTGCGCTGGAGGGATGACGCGTTGCACGCCCAACGCCCATACATCGCGGCGACGCGGAGGCTGTGGCGCCAACTGATCAAACGGTATGGCCGCCTCAATGGTCCATTGTTCTTCGTCCGCCGAGGCGGCGACGAACCACTGAGGATTCCAACTCGCGTCGCCCACGCAGACGTCCGCGGTCCAGCCGCGATGATCGATCGCCAGCCGGTAATAGGTGGCATAGTCGCGATCCAAGTCGATTATCAACTCAACCCGATCTCGGCCCGCGAGCGACGCATCGTACCTGCGAGGCTCATCGCTGGTGGGATAGTCGGCCTCGGTCGCCTTCCGGCATTGGAAGGCCAAGTACAGGTATTCGGCGTCGCGGGCGACAAAGAGGATCGTCGGTGCGGGTTGACCATCGGGGTACTGTAACCCCGACGCCTCCGCCTTCCGCCAGACCGCGTCGTCCAACTTACCGTCAAGGTAGGGCTTCTCGTTGACCATGCTGCATCGCAACATCTTCTTGGGGGGCGAACCGACGGGCTTCATGAACCATAACTCGCCCATGGCGCAAGCAGCCCACGGGTCGGTCGGACCGCGAGCAGCGATCTGCTGAAAGAATCGTTCGGCCTCGTGCGGGCCTCCTTGCCGGCGAGCCGCAGCCGCCAAGGCAAACCGCACCGCTGGCTCCGCGTACAAGGCCGGTTGGCTCTTGGCCAGCCCTTGCCCCAGGGTCAACGCTTGGCTGTCGCGGTCGCGCGGGTCGGCGCTTGCGGCGGTAGTCGTCAAGGCGTCTCGAATTTGAATTGGCGCCCGCAGTGCTGGGAGCGCAACGGCCGACGTTTCCTCATCATCCGGAACCGCGGTGAACGCCGCAGGTTGCACGCCCACTCCAACGCCGGCCCGTAGTTGGGTTTGCCCAGCCAGACGCCACCCTATCTCGCTGCTGGCATAGTAATGGACCAGTCGAAGCGAAGCGGCCTGGCAAGCGTCGTGCTGAGGATGCTGCTGTACGAGCCGCTGATAGAGCTCCGCCGCCAGATCCGGGCGGCCTTGTTGACGAAGTCGCTCGGCCATTTGGAACAGCACATCGCCCACGGTGGCCGGAGGAAAACCGCGGGTCAGGTCCTCCACCTGTCCGATCACCGCTTCGGCCGACTTTTCCAGGCTATGAGCGAGCACCTGCTGGATGTTCCGCTGCTTCTGCGCCGTGCGGGCCACCAAGTCGAGACTACCAGCCGACAGCTCGCTTGGCCGCCGCCGGGCTTCGCTGGGCGCCGCTAAGCTAAGTCCCGCCACAAAGTCGCTGCTGCGCGCGGCGTTGCCAGTAACGCGGTCAATTAACAGTTGAAATTCGATCTTGGCTGGGGGGGCGCGATACTCATCGTCCAACAACGAGCGGGCAGTCGATGCACAATCGGCCAATGTGGCTCCCAATCGCGGCGCCAGGCTGGCGGTAATCAGGGCTACGCTTCCTTGCCCGCTGCGCGGCTGCGTTGTGTAAACCTTCTTGACGGACCACGGCTCCAATCCCAACCGAGCGTGGTGCGGATAGGCCTGCGGATCTTCAGCCTTCGCGGCGGCCGTGAGCACAGCTTGGCCGACTTCGCGACCGCGGCGGTCGTTCGCGGTAGGAACCGCCGCTTCGGTTATTACCACTTCGGGACGCCACTGCCGGATTTTGCGGACCAAGTGTTCCTCCAGAGCCTCGCCCGTGAGAGGCAGCGAGGTATTCGCTAGGCATCCTCCCACGGAAAGCATCGACTCATGCGCACGGTCGGCCAGACTTACTTCCGTTGTCGCAACACCAGAAGAAGCCAAAGAACCGGCATACTCGGCGCCGCTTAGATAACCTTCGCTTCCCGCGAGCCGTGCAAATAGCTCCCACGGCGTGTTCTGGGGATCGGCGAACACCCCCAGCACCGCCAGCCGCGCCGCAGGCGTGCGTGCAGGAATCCAAGAGCGGCCGCCGTCGCGCGTGGTGAGGATCATGCCCAAGTCGCCGACGGCCCACCCATGAAACTCGTCGAGAAAAAACATCGCCCTAATGGGCAACCGCTGCTGGGTGGAGAACACCTCCCAGGTGGCGCCGCCGTCGGGCGAATGAAAGACCCGAGTTCCCGGGGAGCCAGCAATCCACACCCGTGGGCCGCATACGGCCAAGGCGCGAAAGTCAAATTGTCCGACGGCTTCGGCCGGAAGCGGCCCCGGAGGCGCATCCCATGTGGCGCCGCCATTGCGCGAGTGCAGCACCAGTCCGCCATCGCCAACCAGCCAAGCTTGATTTCCTTCGGCCAGACGCACCTGGCGAACGCGTTGATGCTCGTTCAGCGGAGCCGATGCAAGTTGAAAGCGATTCATGCCCACCAGCCCCACACCACCAGGACCGGCAATCAGACCGCTGACGGCGTCGCGAAAGTCGGCCGTTTCCCAGCCGGTCGGACGCAGCCCGCCAATCGCGGCCCAGCCGCGACCACCGTCTTCGGTGCGATACACGCCAGCCGGGTGCAGTGGCGAAGCGGCGCCAACCGCCCACCCAAACTTTGAGTCAAACATCCGAATGCGGCGGAGGGTGGGTACGGCATTGACCGGAAGTTGCCGCCATGTCTGACCGCCGTCGTCGGTGCGCAGTACAACGCCGTGCGACTTATGCGTATAGGGGACCGTGGAGCCGCCCACCGCCCAGCCGTGGTTGCCATCGAGGAACCAGACCGCATGCAAACGGGCGCCAACCGGGGCGTCTTGCAACCGCCACTGCCGCCCGCCCGTGTCGGTGTGCCAAATAGCTCCTCGATCGCCTACCGCCCATCCCCGATCAGGATCGAGGAAGAACACGTCGTTGAGCGCCGCATCCTCGATCATCTCAATCGGCGGCCGCGGAGGGGCCGCCGACGACGCGCTCGGCAAGAGCGCCATCGCCACAACCATCGCCGCGCCAATTCGCTTCAACATGCTTGCACTTGCTGGTAGGAGTGATCGGAGAGCGAGGATCGCCCGTGGGGATTTTCCGCCAGAATGTGGGAATCTTTCACCCGCCACGCACATCGAAAGCAAGAGCAACAATCCAACCTCGGCTTGTAGAACGTGCGGAACTATGTCGTTGTCTTTCGGTTCGTGGCGGACGGAGCATCGGCCCCACCAAGGCTAACCATCTTCCCCACGTTACCCCAAGGACACGCCTCAAGCGCAACGCCGGGCGGCGGATTCTACCGGCTGGGGTGGTGTGACTGAAGGCCGCTTTTCCGCGGGTGTTTCTGTGTTTTGCTGGTGGACCGTCGTTTCTCCCCCCTCTAAAATGAAGCTTGGTTGTGCGGCTCTCCTCTCGCAAATTCCGGCCTATGCATCTCCTCACGCTTCGCACTCTTCTGGCGGCTTTGGTTCTCGCGATAGGCGGCGTTACAGCAGAGGCCGGCGATGTAGCCGACCGATCGGCACCAGCCACAACGACTTCCGCCTTTAACCACATCCACCAACTCATCGAGCAGTTAGGACATCCCAAATTCGCCGAGCGAGAAGCCGCCGCCCGGGCGCTACTCAACATTGGTCTGCCAGCGTTCGGTCCGCTCAAGGAGGCCTCGCAAAGCCCCGACGCCGAAATCCGCTTCCGCGCCGAAAAAATTCTTGCCGAGGTGCGCCAGCGCGACTTCCATCGCCGGCTTCAAGCCTTCGCCGCCAACCTCGATAGCGACGAAGACTACGACCTGCCCGGATGGGCTGAGTTCCGCCAACAGATTGGCGATACGCGTATACATCGCGAGTTGTTCGTTCGCATGCAAACCGACGAGCCGCGTTTAATGCAGGCTTGCGAAGACGGCGCCCGCGCCGCGGGTGAGGCCCTTAACATTCGCGCATTGCAACTCCTTCAGCCTACGCCTAGCGGTACGGCTCAAACCGTATCGCTGGGCACGGCGGCAGCCATGTTATTTGTGGCGGGTATGGACGAGGCGCCCATATCGGACTTTGGCGCCAGCGGCGTATACCGGATTTGCATGGACGCCGTCGTCCGCGCCGAGCTAAGCGGCGGTCCCCACCAACAAGCCCTGCGCGAACTGATGTCGCATTGGATCCTCCGCGAAGGCAACGCCGACAGCAATTACCAAAAACTCACCTTGGCCATGCAGTACGATCTCAAGGCAGGGCTAACCCCCGCCGTGCAGGTCTTGGACCAAGGCGCTCACCCGCCGCATCTACGCCAACAAGCCATGGTGGCTGTCGCTAAGTTCGGCGACGCGTCTCACATCCCCTTGCTCGAACGGTATCTGACCGACGAGACCCAATACGGCACGCGGCGCCTGGACAACCAAAAAGTGGTCCAGACCGAAATGCGCGATGTAGCCCTGGCTGCGTTGGTGGCGCTGACCAAGCAGGAATTCGCCGATTACGGCCTGGGGCATGTCACCGCTGCACCCAATTTTGTCTTTATCCCGTACTCGTGCGGGTTCGAAACGCCCGAAGCCCGCCAAAAAGCTCTTCAGCGCTGGCGCGACTACCGCGCTAAGACTTCCTCCGAGGCTCCCCCCGCCTCTTGATTCGCCCCAGGCTGTCGCCAAGGCTAAACGTCCATCGGCGACCGAAACCTGCACGCTGTCCAAAACGAAAGAAGTCCACCATATCATTATACGCTTGAAATGCACAAATATTCACTTCGTCACGAAATTTTTTTCACCTGAGTTTGACTTAGGCAACAAGATATTCACCTCGATGGGCGGCAAAGCCTGTCGCCTCAAACATTTGCGTTCGAGGGCGCCGCGGACGATGCGACGCAACTTTTTTTCGGAAGCCGAGGCTTCCGCCGCCTTCCCTGCAGTGCGCCGTGTTCATTTAGCCTAAGGAGGCGGCCGTGAGTCGGGCTCTTTGGATCGGCGTGGTGGTGTGCCTGCTTGCGGCGGGATGCGATCCAACACAACCGACGGCTTTCGCCCGGTACAACTTGGATGGCGGCCGGTAGGTAGTTAACCCCGCCCGAGGGAGCCCGACGCATCAGAACCGCCTTGTTGATCACCAATGCAGGTTAGGCGTTTGGACTCATCCGTTCTCTTAAGCCAACAGTTCGCGTCGTAGGTCCGATTTTGCCGCGTCATACCGGCGAAACCCGTCTTCTCAGAGGCAGCTTGTGGCAATTCATAGATTCGCGTTGACATTACTGCCCTAGCGGTAATAATGGGGGCCGTCTTTGTCGCCGGTGGAGCGACCTGGTTTCCGGTGGAGTACGACATCGCAAATCAACCAGCCGAGGAGGCTCCGAATGCAAGCCACCGGAAATCCGCGGCTCCTCGTGGCGGCGCTCATAGGCATGTCGCTAGTAGGCGCGTCCACCGCCGAGTGCGCTGGCAATCCCTCCACACTGTCGCTGGCAAGTTCCTACTCTCTCTTTGTCCCAATGTTCACGCTGCCAGAGTGCGGCGTGGTTGAGACTTTCGCGGGCAACGCCGGAAACACGGATACCAATTGGTCCAACCTGCCCCCGCAAGGCGCGCCGTTTCTCGGTACATGCATCCCGTTGTGGTTGCACCACTTTCATGAGAACAACTTTGGCCCTGCCCGTGCAACAGGATCTGGCGAAAGCCGCGGAAAGGCGCCACGGCCTTGCAACTCCTCGCCCCCATCTTCAAGACCAGGCGTGTCCGTTTCGGCCGAACCCAGGTTAAGCCAATATCCCCCAACACACGCAGTTAGAACATGAGCGTCAGAAAGTCGCCGGCTTTCCAACAAAAGAGATGAACTAGCGTCGCTTTCCATGGCATAATCCGTCGTCCTCGTCGCCAACCCAGGTTTCGCTCCGATCCGAACCCGACCTCGTGCCGGTGGACAACGGATCGCCAGTTCGTCAACGCTTCCGCCAGCGGCGCACCAAGATTCCGCCTCCTTCATCTACAGACAGCCGCTCGGGCTCGTCGCCTTGAGCAGGACGTCTGAAGGTTTTGCTGCGCCATCCTTCCCCAACTCCACGCAATTTCCATGAGCAACTCCAACATCCAACTTGCCCGGCGGTGGTTCGAAGAGGTCTGGAATCAGCGACGCGTCGAAACGATCGACGAACTCCTCACGCCCGAGAGTATCGGACACCTGGAATCCGGCGATGTGCGTGGTGTAGACGAGTTCAAAGCCAAGCACGCCGAAGTTATCACCACCTTTCCCGATCTGCGGGTATCCATCGACGCCATAGTGGCCGACGGAGATAACGTGGTCGTCCGGTGGACCGCTACCGCCAACCATTCCGGCGATGGCGCGGGAGTCGATGCCACGCAAAGCAACCTCTGTATTCGCGGCATGACATGGCAGAATTACCGCGATGGTAAACTAATCGAAGGCTGGGACAACTGGGGCCAGGTCGCAATGAACTAGCCGCTTCGCGCTGCCAACCAGAAACACAATCACGATCAGGCATCCCTTGCCAATGTTCTAACACCCCCGGTGGCCGCCCGTTGTGGCGGTCACACGAACTAACTGCGGTCCACCGGCGGCCGTGACGCGTGTGTCTTGTTGCCGGCCTCTATCTCACTCCTTATTACCCCAGGAATGTCTATGACCGACTATCCCGATGATGCTGATGGCGCCGTGCTGGCGGAGCTTGCCGCGCTAGGCGTCGACATGTCCCAGCCGCTGCTAGTGGAGTTCGCTGTTGCCGTTCCCGACGAGGCGGCGGCGCAGAAAACGAGCGAAGCGTTAGAGAAGGCCGGGTACGAAGCTCAAATTGTGTACGACGAAGGTGAACCCGACGAAGATGGCGAGATCGACCCGGATGACGAGGAGTTCGGCCCATCGTGGACGGTGTACGCCAACGTCACCATGGTTCCCGAATACGAAAAGATCGTGCAGATTCAAGCCGAACTCGACCAACTCGCCCGCCCCTTCGGCGGACACGCAGACGGCTGGGGTGTAATGCTCGGCGACAACGAGGAAGAGTAACTCACTCCGCCGCACCGTAAGAGTGCGGCGCGGTTCTGCTTCATGGCCGCGGCTACAAGGAATGGCCGCGGTCGCGTTCAACATTCGACCTCGACTCAATTGCGGGCCGAGGTAACTTCGAATTTCAAATCGCTAGCGCCATCCGGCCCCACATCCACCTTGAACGGCGTGTTCGGACCGGAAAACTGGGGCGAAACCACGTTCACTTTGATGAAGGTTTCGGGGTTCATGGGGTTAGGCGGGCCATCCTTCTCCCAAACCACCTCCACTTGGTTTTGCCCTACAAAGGCCTGCCCAGAAAAGGCGCCGCTTTGCACGGCATACGCTTGGGGCGGATAACCCGGCAACAGAAAGCGCACTTCGCCCCCTTCCATCGGTTTACCGTCCAACGTAACCGTACCACTCACCTGCGCCAGCGATGGTGAGCTTGGCCCCTCGTCCTGGCAACCCACCACAACCAAAGCCAACCCACATAACAACAGATAACCAATACGCTTCATAAGATATCCTTGGATCAATAGCCCATCGGCCCTCCGGAAACCGGCGCGCCGACCACACATGCGCCAGCGCAAGAGGAACAGCAAAACGTAAAGCGTCGGCTACTGTTGATTAATCACTTCGCCACCCGCGCGGGTGCAGTAGGCGTGAATGATCGTGTTGGGAAGCGTGTTCGCGAAGAATCGGTTGCTTCCGTCGGCCAAGGCGACCAAGATCCCGCCGGGATGAGCCGAATTGAGCGGAAAGTTGGTTCCCACGTCGTTGTTGGTCCCACTGCTAGCCGAGTTGCTAAACCCAACCTGATTGATCAAGTAGCGGACCGTGGTGCAGTTGAAGTGGCGGTTGTCGCTCCAGTTAGCAGGCGTCGCGGTGGGAGGAATCGCCGCTCCCATAGTCCATCCGTAAAGGCCGCCGCTGTTCCCCACGCCCGACGTAAAGCCAGCAGTGACCGGCTGCCGGTTCGCATCGCGCAGGTGATCGCTTTGCTCGCCAATCATCCAGGTATTGCTGGTGCCGTCGGTGATTGCGCCCAAGTTGACTTTGCTTCCGGAAAACAAAACTCCTGCATCACTGGCGACCGGTCCGCTGCCGTTGCAGCACCCCACGCTGTAATAGGGCGGCGTCGTGAAGAGCGCTGAACCGGCAATCCCCGTATACGAAACGTTCATTAGCTTCTGTGCGGGGTTATGGCCGCCGCGATTCGCCATCCGATCGGGCACCGGGCTTGAGGGGCAACGATACGCCGCGATCGTTACTGTCACCGCCAGATCAATGTTGTTGGCGTTCGTGTATCCGCTGTGGGCATTGAAGTCCCATCGATCAAAAAGACTGCCCTGCTCAATATAGGGCAGGATGTACACCATCCACGAGGAGCCCCATTGCTGGGAGGCGGCCAAACCGAACGGCGAAACGTCGTTCGCAGCGCCAGGCGGAAGACGCTTGTACGTATCATGAAAGTTGTGGGCCGCCAGCCCCAATTGCTTAAGGTTATTCTGACATTGGCTGCGGCGCGCCGCTTCGCGTGCGGCTTGTACGGCGGGTAACAACAACGCGACTAGGATACCAATGATCGCAATAACGACCAGAAGCTCCACCAGCGTGAAGCCTCGCGTGCTTCGTAAGAGAGAAGGACGCATGACGTTGCCTCCCGAGTTCCGGAACGTGATAGAAACACACCGCGGGAAGGGTAATCAATTCGGCCACACGCGTCAATTTTTTGGTGCGATTTTCTTCTTTCCTTGCGGAGATATTTCCCATCCCTAGTGAGGCCACATGCCATCAAGACGAAGCCCTAGGAACTAGGAAGACTGTGGCCGCCCGAGCGGCGTATTCCGATGCAACTTCCAAGACGCCCCTGCATCTTGGCCGCGCTCGTGTTGCCGTCCACGCAAGACGTTTAATTCCGATAAACTTTGTGTTGCGGCCGGTCGGCAAGAATCTGTTCTTTGCCCCAGTTGGTTACGTCGCGGAAGGCCTGGCTGTGAATGAAGTCGACAAAGGCCTTCTCATCCGACCATTCGCTGGTGATTAGATAGGACGTGTCATCGCTCACGTCTTTCCACAGTGTCGAGGACGTATGGCCCGGCGCGTGGCGGAGCGCATCAATCACGGCTTGAAACTTCGCTTCAAAGTCTTGCTGCTTGCCTGGAATTACGCGGTAATTCATTCCCACGGTGATCATGGGCGATTTCCTTTCAGCGCGAGAAAAAGGGCGAGTTCGGTCCAAGCCTCCAGCCTACCCAATTTTCCCCGCTGTGCGATGGCCCGACGAGTGCGCGTGTTTCACCCTTTCTCGCCATGACGCCGCTTCGCCGCCGCCTGAACGAAACACCACTTTGCAACACAACAAATAGTTGAAGAGAAAACCCGCTACCGCCCCCACGGCCGCCGCCAACGCTAGCCACTCTTGAAAAAGTTCGGTCGTCCGGCACAGCCCCATGGAAACGCACCAGTTCATCCCTGCACCCGCCGAGCACGACAGGCAAAACAGGGCGTATTGCCAGAGCGGCGCCTCGCCGCAGGCCGCAAACGTAAAGCGCCGATTGAGCAGGTAGTTCCAGGTCATGGCGCCCCAGATCGCCACGGCCCGCGCCACTCCCAGCGGCAAAACCAGCCCCAAGCACGTAAACAGCCCCAGATCGACCGCCATCCCGGAGCCGCCCACCAGGACAAACCGCAACACCCGCGGAACCGCCACCTGAGGGCAAGATTGCAAGAGGCTCATGGCGCGCTCCAGGAACCAGGAAAAGAGAAACCACCACGCTCCGCAAAAACCGCCCGGCCGACGGTTCTCAATCCAAAGCGCCGCAGTTTAATCCTAGCCCTCAAATCCCCTCCGCGCCCCAACGCTCTTCACCCACTAACCCGCTTCCGCCCAACAAAGGTCAACTTTCCCCACGCCCCCCACTGCCGCACCGGGACAAACCAATGATGTAGCCGCTGGAGAATGAGTTCTGGCTGACCGAGCCATTGCTCGTAAGTCGTCAGTTCGTTCTCGGTCATCACAGCGAAGGCGTCGAGCTTGTTCCACGCCCGCCGCAGCCACCGCTGGCGCGCGGCCCAGTGAACTCCTTTCAAAAATGGCGTGGTCCACGGTTCGACCACCACGAGTAGCCCTGCATCGCCTAGTACCCGATGGATCTCGTACAGAACCGCCTCCAGGTCATCAGGTAAGACTTCAAGGTGATGCAGCCCCCCTTGAACAATGGCGATGTCCTTCGACGCGTCAGGAAACGGCAACGAGCGACAATCAGCAACATAGCACCGCGCGGCGCCTTGATACTGGGCAAGCAACCCCGGCGACAAGTCCACGCCTTCAACCTGCAGGAAGCCCAATCGCTCCAGTGCTTTCAAACCATTTCCGCGACCGCAAAATAACTCCACAATTCGGGCGTTTCGCGGCCACGCCGCCGCTCCTACCCGCCGCAAACGGCGAAGAAACTTGCGTATCTCCTCTTCGGGCGTCTCAAACCGGCGGTACGCTTCCTCCCACGTTTCGTTGCAGCATGGCCGTGCGGGCGAATCCAAAGGAGCAGCAATCTCAGAAAGCTTTGACATGATGGGCGACCGCAAAGAAAGCACACTCTACCCGCAAGCAACGCGTGCGAGCAAAAGAGTTCTCAACCACAAAAATTTCTGGCGTCAAACCAAGAGAGTCAGCGCCGGCTCATTCCCAGAAGACTGAGGAAGAAACTCGAGAAAATCGTCTGACAACCAGCGGCGACCAACGTCACGCCGGGAATGACAAATCGCATGGTCCAGGCGTAATCCAGGCGGCCGAAATCGAC
>CAYWIS010000079.1:0-24225 GCA_964458385.1 uncultured Pirellulaceae bacterium | reverse complement strand
GACCGTTCAATGTAGCCGAGCTGGCAAACCCGACGGCTTAGATGAATGCTTCATGCACCGGTTTGCCGCCGTCGGTAATGGGAACGGGCCGATCACCCGCATAAAGCTCTTCGGTGGGATCCACGCCCAACGCGTGGTGGATGGTTGCGTGAAGGTCAGGCACGGAAATTGGGCGATCGACGATTTTCATTCCCAGTTCATCGGTAACGCCAATCGCCTGCCCCGTTTTGAGGCCGCCTCCGGCCAGCACGATGCTGAATGACTTTGCATGATGTCCGCGGCCTCCGCCTCCGTCGAACTGGGCTGGCCGGCCAAATTCGGTGGCGACAACCACAAGGGTCTT
This sequence comes from uncultured Pirellulaceae bacterium, assembly GCA_964458385.1. GTDB lineage: Bacteria > Planctomycetota > Planctomycetia > Pirellulales > Pirellulaceae > JAHWKS01. Next base: position 23,882 of record CAYWIS010000079.1, on the reverse strand, counting down.
GTCAAGCATCTTGCGCCGCTCCAAGTCGAGCACGAGAGAGGACAAGGCCGCATCTAGTTCTTGAATTAATAAATGCTGATTGAGCTGACCTTCGTTATGCGTATCCCAACCGGTGCCATTAACGAAGTTCAAGTTGTGCGACACTTCAACAAACCGCGTGCCGGCCTCGAGAAGACGCCGCGAAAGCAGGCACCGCTGGCCGAACTCCCCGCCGTACGAGGCGCGCAAATCCGCCGGCTCCTCGCTGAGATTGAAAACGCGCAGGAAGTCAGGGCCCGACAATCGTAACGCCTCGCCAAGCGCTTCATCATAGTTGCGAATTCCTGTCTTGCCTTTCGCTGTGGCAAGATTGCGACTACGCACTTGCGCTAATAGCTGTTCGCGTCGCGACTGGCGCGTGGGAGTAATCTCGGGCGGCCGCGATAACCCTGCCGGGCCCGAGTCCGTATCGGTCAAGTAGACGTAGCCGGCCTTCGCTCCCAGAAAGCCCGGACCTCGCGTTACGTTGGGATAACCAATCAGCACGTAGGCCGGAGCATGTTCGCCCACAGCGCCGCGTTTGTGCGTAATGATCGAGCCGATGGACGGATAAACAATCGTCTCGCTGGTAGGCCGGCCCGTATGCAAACGGTTGACGGCTGCCGCATGCTCATCGATGACGTCGTGGTGCACCGTCCGCAGCAGGACGAAGCGGTCGAGGATGGCGGCGCATCGCGGAAGATGCTCACACACCTGTACGCCCGGAATGGCCGTATCGATGGCGTCATAGTAGGATCCCGCCGTTTTCGTTTTCGGATCGCCACGACGCTTGGGATCCCAGGTGTCGATGTGACAGGCGCCGCCTCCTAGCCAAATGAAGATGCAATGTTCCGCCTTACCCTGTGGCAATGACGGCTCCGTATTCTCCGCCAGCGCAGTTCCAGACAACAGCGGTAGCCCCAAACCTGCAGCACCGCCGGTCAAGGCCGATTGCACGAGAAAGTCGCGACGCGATAGGGACGGGTGTGTCATGACAAAACTTGGTCCAAGGTGCACACAGGAGACAGGTCAAGACGTGTACGCTACAACGCCTGTTTCTAATACTCGTACTCGTACTTACGGCACGTAAACAAATTCCGGAGAATTGATGATTGCCCAAACCATATCTTCCAGGCGTTCACGCCACTCGGGCTGTAGCCGGTTGGTGGGGGGCTCGCCTTCGCGAATGGCTTTTTCGAGTTCCAGTTTGACTTCGTTCGCTTCGGGATCGAGGTGATTGGACCACGCCACCAGCCCGCGAGGTAGTTTCCGCGGAGGTTGTATCGGCGGCGTTGGAACCACGACCCGTTGTTCGTAGCCCGGCTGCAAAAGCTCCCGCCAAAGAGCGGCCTCTTCCGAAGTTGGGTTGCGGGTCAGAATGCGTTGGTAGATCTTCTCAATCAGCGCATCAAGCGGCGCGTCCTCTAACGCCAAGCTGGTGAACGCACTATCGTCCGTAAGGCGCGTCACGCGGCGTCCCAATACGCCGTTCGCCAGCACGCCCGGCTGCAGCACGGTTGGCTCTTCGTTTCGGATGGTAATCGCATCAGGCCGTGAACCTCGCCAACCGAACGTTTCCAACAATTCAACAAATGGTTGAGCGTCGGGGAGCGAAAGGCTTGGACGGTCGCGCTCATTCGAAAGCGAGGCGAACATCCACGAACGTGTCGGCTCCCCCAAGTTGAGCGAATCGCGATAGGAGCGCGCCGTATCAATATCTACATTCATCGGACCAGCAGAGAACGGCTTGCCGCACGCACGGAACAGTGAGTCAACCAATTGCTCAGCCGCCATGCGACGTTCAACCGGTCCGGCAAACAAGAATGGTTTGGATGTGTCAATGTCGTCTCGCCCTAGCGCGGTCCGCTGGTAGACGTGAGAGTTAAAAATCAGCCGCGCAATATGTTGGAGGTCATAATCATGCGATACAAACTCTCGGGCAAGCCACTCCAGCAGTTCTGGATGCGAGGGCGAAGCGTTCTCCCAATCGTCGACGGGCTCTACAAGGCCCCACCCCATGTACCGACGCCAAAGACGATTCACGAGGACTTGGGGGAAACGTTTGTTGGCAGGCGACGTGATCAGCGCCGCCAATCGTTCGCGTGAATCCCCAGGTCGACGCAGCACCCCAGGCTCAAACTCCTCTTCCGCAAGCTTGGTAAAGGGCCATGCCGGCGCCACTTGAGCGCCGGGCTTGAGCGTCACGGTGATCAGGTCGGAACGGCTGCCTTCGTCCGACACGGGCACACTGCTTGTTGCAGGGACCGACTGCGCGTCGCGCTTGAGCATGGCGGCGAGGCTAAACAAATCCTTTTGCGAGATGTCGTGGAAGGGCGCATCGTGGCAGCGGGCACAGCTCATCTCTAAGCCCAAGAACGCCTGACCGAGAATGAGCGCCTTGGCGGCCATTGGAGCGTCGTTCTGCGTGGCCATGCCGAACCCCGCGGGACCTCCGAAATGGGAGCTGCCCTCCATCATCACCAATTCGGTGACGAAGCGGTCCATCGGCTTGTTATCAGAGAACGATTCATGCAGCCACCAGCGAAATGGTCCCGTGTTGTTGAGTGTGGGATTGACGATATTGGGGTTCTCGGCCAACACGTCTTGCCAATAACTAACCCAATGATCCGCCCAAGACGGATGCTTTAGCAATCGTTCCACTACCCGCTGCCGACGCAGCTCCGGCGGATCCGCAAGGAAGGCTGCAATTTCGTCTGGACTTGGAATCAAGCCAATTGCATCGAGCGATACACGGCGCAAGAAAGCCAAATCGTCGAGTAATTCCGTCGGCTTTTCACCTCCCTCTGCCAGACGAACATTAATGAAGTGGTCAATCTCGTTGTTCGCCGGATAGTCTGGCGGCGAATTCGGGACTGCCAGAGGCGGCAACTTGGCAATAGACTCTTTGGCCAATTCATGACGCCAAGCCCAGTAGCGCGTCTCTTCGACGCTGGCCTCGCGTCGGCGAATTTGGTTGAGTTCAGCAAGCCATGCCCGGTGGGTCTGAGTAAAACGTTGCCAGCCTTCATCGGTAAGGGGAATCGATTCGGTCTCGCTTAAGACGGTGAAGTCTCCGTCAAGCTCGGCAATGCTTACCGATGTATCGCCTAGTTCTGGGCGGCGTTGTTGCCCGCCGACAATTGTGAGCATTTGGACCAGGTGACGTTGGCCGTCACCTTGAATTTCGGCGACGGCTTGTTGGTCGCCGCGCTGGAGCGGGCGAATATTGGGCGCCAGGCTTGCATCGAGCTTCCAAACCTTGCCATGTCCACTGGCGCTGATGTTGTGAAACGGAGTTTCGACGAGTAGTTCCCCATCAAGGTAAACACGCGTTGCATTGCGCCCCCGTACAAGGATGCGACGCTGCCCCACGGGAAGCGTAATGTAGCCCGTAGCGCGAATGAGATAGGGATTGGTCCGGTCAGCAATTACTCCTGTCGCCGTATACTTGCGGGGCGTTTCAGGAAATGCGAAAGCCGACGTTGTGTAGCTTTCGACATATCGCGGGGCGCGGAAATTCCAAGACTTTCGATCCGGCACGCTCTCAAAAATCTCGACCAGAATTGCTCGGTCGGGAATTTGCGTCGGATCGACCGACGGCATACCGCCGACATAACGGTAACGCGCGCGAATCTGCTCGGCGGACAATGCATGGCGATAGATCGCAACTTCGTCGATTCCGCCCTGAAACGTACTGGCTGCCTGCCCACCCATGGACGAGCCGATCCATACCTCGTCATCGTCCACAACCGGAGCGCGGTCTGTGACCCCGTCCATATCCCATTTACCGGTCACCGGTTCTCCGTCGATATATCCGCGGAGACTAGCGCCTTGCCCAAAGGTGAACACAATCGCGATATGGTGCCAGCCGTCGCCCAGGGGGATCGAGGTATTCGAAGTCCAGCGGTGCCAACCGCCCTTGTAGTCTTTGTCGGCGCGGCTGCGGAACAAGAAACTTAAAGCCGCCGAGTCGCCGCGGCCTTGCAATCGAAGGGCGAAGTTTTGGTTATCGGCGAGTTGTCCGGGATTGCCGGTGCGTCCTTTTCCGACAATGTAGACATATCCGCCCGACGGCGCCGCAGTTGGCGCCACCCATGCCTCGAGCGTGATGGTGTCGCCAAGATCGAAGTCCAGAATGCTCTTCGCGCCGGGATCCGCTATACGAAGAAAGCCTCCCCCCGGAGGAATCTCGATGGCTTGGTTGGCCTTGTCAAACAAAGGAAACGTGGGCGCCTGGGGGCCCGGCTTGCCGTGATGGACCGTTCCCGAAAGAGTGGACGAAAGTGTGACACCTGTTTCGGTCAACGCCGTATTGCTAAAGGCATTGGCGCCATCGAAACGCCACCAGGCCACAGGACGATCTCGTTCTACAATCGTCGCGTAGTCTTCATGCTCATGATCGGCACGCGATGACGTAGTTATTGTCAATGCGAGAAGAACAACGGCAAACAACCGAAAAGAGAGAGGTCCACATCGAGACATAGAATGCAGGAAGGCGGCGAGGGGGAGAAGTAAGTCTTGCGGGCGAGCAGTATTGTAATTCAAGGAAAGATGCGATTGCAACCTAAACGGCTCCCGTCGTTTACCGGAGCCATTGGTGAACCATAAAGTATCCGGCCTCCGCCAAGCTGGGCTCGGGGAGGCCGGATAACGGGAAATGGTACTTAGACTGACGTTAACGGTTTACGGCTTTTTCAATGTCGTCAGGTATTCCACCACATCTACTAGTTCCTGGGTGGTCATCGTTTTCTGCAGGTCGGCCGGCATCAAGGAAACTTTTAGTTTGACCAGTTCCTCAATCTTGGCCGAATCCAACGAAACGGTTAAACCGTCATCTTTTTTCAGCGTTACCGTGTTGTCGGTTTTGCTAACCAAGAGTCCCGTTACAATGTTGCCATCGTCCAGGACAGCCGACCAGGTTTCATAGTTATGGCTAATGCCGGCGCTGGGATAAAGAATGGATTCCAGCAATGCCGGCTTGCTCAACTTGCTACCGATTTCCGAAAGATTGGGGCCGACTTCCTTTCCTTCGCCATTAACCACATGGCATTTAGCGCATTGCCCCGCCTTGAGAAATACCTCGCGCCCGCGCTCCGCATTGCCTCGCATGTTTACCAACTGCGTTAGCGGAGGAAGCGGTTCGTTATTGCGCGGTGGAGGCAAGGGGAACAAATCGCTTGCCGCCTTCCGCACATCTTCCCACGGCGCTGAATTCAAGGGGAACGCAGCGGCCGGTCTTAACGATTCCTCGAGCTGCCCTGCCTTGGCCAACGCCAACAATTGTTCGGCGCCATTACGAATTTGGGCGGCGGCGCGGGTAGCTTCACGACGAACTTGCAAGTCGTACGCTGAATCCTTGATAACAGGCATAAGCAGTTCGACGGAGCGCCCATCGGCCGACGCTCCCAGCGCGGAAGCAATGGCGGCCGCGGCCTGCGGGTCGTCGCCGTGAAGCACACGAGCAAGCGCCGCGGATTGGCCGAGCGACAGAAGCGCTCGCACGGCCTCTACGCCCAACTGTTCTCCCGCGTGCTGCTGCGCAAGGGCAAGCACTTCCGGATAATGCGGCTCAAGGCGGAATTGTTCGACCAGTACAACAAAGTCTCGCGTGCCGCGGGCGCGAGTGACCGCGTCTTCAATCGCCTTGGCAAGGCCCTCGTCGTTGCGAATATCGACGCCTTTAAGGCGTGCTAGGGTCTCTTTACTCACGAGAGCTTGCCGTTGTGCGTCGTCAATCTTGGCTACTGCCAATGTTGATAACGCTACCTTCTTGGGCGCCCCCGTTTGGAAGTCGAAAGCGCGGAAGTAACGCGGAAGCTGTTCGGTGGGTGTTTGCGGATGGTTGATAATCTTCGCCAGGTATCCCGGCGTTTTGGCTGCCCGAGAACGCCAGAGAATATCACGACCTGCCGGCGTGTTCCAATTGTCGCCGACCTTCGCCAACCAGGCATCGAGAAACGCATCCCATTGACCCGCGGCGCCGATACCCAGAGCTTCCAGATACCAGCGGTCTTCCCCATCGTGACGGGCAGCAAGTTCGGCCCACAGCGCCGCCGCCTGGGGTGAGTCGCTTCGATGTAGAGCGATTGCACATTCACGGCGGACCTGAGGAGACTCATCGTTCACCAAGGCGGCGATAATCGGCGCCAAGTCCAGCTTGAGTTGCCGAGCAAGCCGCACGCCAACAATGCGAATATCCGCGTTGTCGTCACGGATTGCCTGGTGCACGTAGTGCTCGCCGCGTCCGGGAATCTTGCCCAAAAGCCACAACGCGCGAGCGCGGTAGCGTTGATCCTGGGCGCCTTCAAACACTTTGACTAGCGCCGGTTCGGCCTCGCGCCCGCGCGCGTGCAGAGCCGTCCAAGCCAGATACCGGACGGCGTAGTTCGGATTCGCCAACGCCGCAATGCAACGTTCGATCGATTCGAAATCGAATTTTGGGACTTTATAACCGGCGCCGGGACGAGCAATGCGAAACAGACGGCCACGCTCCAGATCTTGCATATTGTGACCGCCCACGCCGGGATCGTACCAATCGGTCACAAACAACGATCCGTCCGGCGCGACACAAACGTCGGCCGGGCGAAACCAATTATCACGTGCGCCGTGGAGAATATCGACAGATTCAGCGGAGTACCCCGCGCCGTCGTTCTTGACGGGATAGGCGCGAACAATATTCGGGCCAGCGTCACAATGAATAATTTGATTGCGGAAAACTTCTGGAAGCATCGTCCCCTCGTAAACCGCAATGCCTGTCGGAGAACCGCCGCCCGTTTGCAGTAAATTCGGAACGACGCCGGGATCGTTCTGGTGCCAGTGACGCTTGGGAATATCGGCCTCAATATTCGTTCGCGGCGTTTGCCAGCCCTCGCCGGTAAATTCGTCGAGGTAGCCGTAATTGCCGAATTCCATGACATAGTTGATACGCACGCCGCGATTGCCGTCATCGTCGTTGTCGCTTTGCCAAAGCGTTCCGAACGAGTCGACGGTCACTTCATAGTTGTTCCGGAAGTTGTGGGCTAAGGTTTCGAACTCACTGCCGTCGAGATTGCAACGGAAGACCATGCCGCCAAAGTACGGCTTGCCGTTATCCACGACCCGATTGCCCGCCAGGTCAATGACGGGGTTGCCGTCCTTGTCATGAACTGCGTGACCTGTATTGCCGAAGTTCCAATAGAGTTTGCCATCGGGCCCGAAAAGAAAGGAATGCGCCGAGTGGTCGTGCTGCGGCTGGCCTGTTTTGGTGAAAAGCAGCTCTTTACGATCGGGCTTGTCGTCGCCATTCTCGTCGGTAAACATCCAAATGTTGGGCGACGCTGAGACGATCACCTTATTGCCCAAAACACAAATGCCCATCGCGGAATCGATATCGCGCCCTTGATAGTACACCGTTGTTTTATCGCACTGCCCATCGCCATCGGTGTCTTCGAGGATCAAAATGCGGTCGCCCTCCGCACGCTGGCCATTATGCCGTCGATAATTGACCACTTCGCAAACCCAGACACGGCCGCGGTGGTCGACATCAAGATTGGTCAAACTGAGAATATTAGGCTCGGACGCAAAGAGAGACACTTCCAACCCGTCGACCACGTCCAACGCGGCCACTGCCTCTGCGGGTTCGCGACCACCCGCCGCCGATGCGCTAGACGATCCTCGAAGTGCCGAGGCGGGCGGTTTTTGGGTGTAGACCGCAAAACGCACACTCGTGGCTTGACCGCCCTGTTGATCGGTGCCGCCGTTGTCCAAACCGGCGCGCGCCCGGAATTTCACATAGCCGGGCGGAAGGTCATAGATGATGAGCGAGTTCGCGTGCGCTCCAATTCCATATTCAACAGGCTGACCGTTAATGCGGAGTGGTCGCCCCTCCGCATTACGGTTGACGCGCACTTGGCCCCAATCGGTCCCAGCGTACTTCCAAGGAAGTTCCGTCAGGCGCTTTTCTTTACCGTCGGCCGACACTAACCGAGGCTCGGCCCAGTCGGCCCAATCACACGAGTAGCCGTTATCGCCATCAGTGATGACAAGGTAAAGCTCTTTAGCGCCCGTGATATCCGCTTCGACATTGACCGCGTGGCCCGGCGTCTTTGTCGTAATTAGGTCACTTTGGTAGACCGGTTTTACGGCTACGCCGCGCTCAGTCGTTTTTTTTTCCGAGGATTGCGTTTGCTCTCCGCCATTGGCGGGAAGTTTTAGCCGTTGGCGAATCTCCTCGCGATTAAAATTCGGAGGTTGTGGGTAATCCTGGTTCTTCTCCAGCTCCGCCACGGGCAGCGGCTTCGCTTGTACGCCTTCTGGGGGCACCTCGCCCTTGGCGCACCAGACAATCGCGTTCAGTACAAGTTTGCGAAAGTTCGGATCGCCCCAATTCCAATGGAAATGGCCACCGGTAAAACCAAAACCCCGGCCGCCGTCGTCACGTTCCGTTGCCCAGGCAACGTGTTGGGGTTCGCCTTTGGCGACCGCCTGCCGCACGCCCGGATTGCCGCTATGAGGCCCATCGGGGCGTGACAGTGTTTCCTTCGGGGGCACATCACTCAGGATGGGAGTGACGCCTTTCATCCCCTCGCGAAACCGCATGTGGTAGTACCACTCGTCGTTGATTGAGAACGGCGCTACGCCCCGTGTAATGGGGTGCTCGGGAAGCTTGGTGAAATTGGCGGTCCAGTGAGGATTGACAGACCAATGGGTTTCGAAATAACCGCCCAACCAATCGAGAAAACGATCGCCGGCTTCCCCTTTGGGAACTTCGACGGCGTAGTGAATGCAAACGATCCCCACGCCCTTCTTGGCTAACTTGTCAACTTCCTGCAGGTGCGGAATAACGGGGTGGCCGCCGCCGCCATCGGCGTACATGACAATGCAATCAGCGCCGTCAAACGCGTTTGCCTCCTGTGGCCAACCGTTGCGGTAGACTTCGGTTTCGATGTTGGGTATGGCGTTCTCCAATTCCTTGGCAAGAAGGACACATCCTGCGTAGTGTTCGTGAGAACCGTAGCCGTGGCTCGGGCGGCCCGCCACGAATACCACCTTCTTTTTGTTCCCCGATGCGTTCGACTGCGCATTGGCCGCGTTGTCAAGCTTCTTGAGACGGATGTCTTTGAACTGGACCGTCATCGGCGGACCAGCATGCAGTTGCAACGCCAAGAGGCCTGAGGTGGCCGCCTTGTCTTTCTGATTGTCGACCACGTCGACTGTGGTCAAGCCATTGACCTTTTGGATCAGGTGATTTCCCCGGGCGATGATGGTGTAGTCATTCCATTCGCCCTTCTTGTATGCCTTCAGAATTTCCGCTTCCGGCGTCGTTTGTCCGATTGTTTTCTTTTCACCTTCGGGAGTGATTTCAACTTTCTGGCCGCGCCGGGCGAGAATGCCTCGACCTCGCTCTTCGTACAAGGTTCCCGTCCAGTTGCCATCGCCGTCGAAGTCGGCCTGATAGCCAGCAATAACCCACTTTTGCGGCTCTTGGGAGCGATACTGAATGCCCGAGTTGCCGCCAACAATGCGGAACTTCAAACGTAGTTCGAAATCGCCAACTTCTCCTTGGCGCCAAATGATAAAGGTATTGCCCTGCGTGGGATTCTCGGGCGTCGTTTGGCCCGTGATGGCGCCGTCACGCACGCTCCAGAATTTTGGGTTACCGTCCCATCCTTCGAGCGACTTGCCGTCAAAGATGGAAACAAATCCTTCGTTATCAGGCTCGTCGGCGGCCGGCGCAGGCGCCGCCAATCCGGCGACGAAGCCGCAGGCCAAGGCGACTGGTATCCAGAAACGACGAAACATATTTGGCATCCTTCTTATCTGTGGATGGTGTGAGGTGATGAGGTGTGCGATTGGGGGGTACAACGCAGAAACAAGGTAGCCCGGCCGCTTCGCAAAGTCAATCAAGCGCACACTCTCTCTCGTGACGCTTCCGCGGCAAAGGATTGCAACCAACACAGCAAACTGCGATGATCGCTAGCAGGCCGATCCCCGCCGTGCGCCTTATCCGCTTTTCACGTTTTTCAGGTGCCCTTATGCCTGAGCCGATGAACGATTATCTTCGGCGACTTCTCGCCACCGATGCGTCTGGGGCGGCGTCTCCGGAAGAGCACAGAATCGAAGGTTCGGAACAACAGGTCGATTCCCTCTCGACAAAGTCGGAACGCCAACCATTGGCATCGCTACTGGGCAGCTTGGGAACGGACGACCAAACGGTGGCGGAATCTAGAAGGCTAAACGACCACCGAAGGCACACGCTGGGGAGCAAAGAGACGCGTGTGTCGCGAAAGACGGTTCGTGACTCCGAACCAGGCGACGGCTACCGGGCGGCGTCTGGCCTGAAGGTCGACATCTGGGCTACGGCCGCCGAAATTGCGCGGCTCCTTTGTTCAAAGCCGCGCTTGCGCGAGGCAATTCTCATTGCCGAGATTCTACGTCGCCCCGTGGGGTGGTGAATCACTTCGGGGGTTTGCCGGGCGGCGGGGTTTGCTAAAATCCGGCCATCGTGCGATAACCAACCCGTCGAAACTCCCGGGCAATTCCACTCGCATCGGCGAGTTGAAATGTGGTGATTCGACGTTGGGCGTTTGTTCAACCGGCATACTTCATTTTGCACTTCATCAGATCATGAAAACAGTCGCCCCCGGCGTAACGAAGATCGGCTGGATTGGAACCGGAGTGATGGGCAGCAGCATGTGCGGCCATCTCATCGCGAAAGGCTTCGCGGTGACGGTCTACAATCGTACGAAGGAGCGGGCGCAAGGGTTGATTGAGAAAGGCGCCGCATGGGCAGATAGTCCGCGAGCCGTGGCGGAAGCAAGCGACGTGATTTTCACGATCGTCGGGTTTCCGCATGATGTGCGCGAGGTCATTCTGGGCGAAAGTGGCGTGCTTGCCGGATGTAAGAGTGGCAACGTGATTGTCGATATGACCACCAGTGAGCCTTCTTTGGCCGTTGAGATTGCCGAAAAGGCGCAGGCCAAGGGGGTTTACAGCATCGATGCGCCGGTTTCGGGCGGTGATATTGGGGCTCGTGAGGCGCGGCTCTCGATTATGATTGGCGGCGATGAGCAAGTGGTCGAAGCCTTGCGCCCCTGCTGGGAAGCCATGGGCAAGACCATTGTGCGACAGGGCGGCCCCGGCGCCGGACAGCACACCAAAATGGTCAATCAGACCCTAATCGCCACGAACATGATCGGCGTTTGTGAGGCCCTGTTGTACGCTTACAAGGCAGGTTTGAACCTGGAATCGGTCATGCAGTCGGTCGGGCCCGGTGCGGCCGGAAGCTGGTCGTTGTCCAACCTGGGCCCGCGGATCATCAATAATAACTTCGATCCGGGTTTTTTTGTCGAACACTTCATAAAGGACATGGGGATCGCCCTGGACGAGGCAAAACGGATGAACCTATCTTTGCCGGGGCTTGCACTGGCCCACCAACTTTATATTGCGTTGAAGGCCCAAGGTCACGGACGCGATGGGACGCACGCATTGCAACTGGCCCTGGCCTCGATGTCCAATATCGATTGGAAGAACCGCTAAAGCAGGACAAACGATTTTCCAAGGCCATCATTTTCCCCAGCCCGGGCGGTTCGCGTCGTCCGTTTGTAACCTATTCTTGAGGTGTCGATTCTGGTCCTTGCTTCGCCTCAAGAGTAACTATGGCTTTCACCGATACGACGGCTGCACCGGGCAGTCTCTTGGCGTCTCTGCTGTCGGATGAGAATTTTCGTCCGGCTGAGCCTGGTTCGATTGAAGAAACGGGCCTTACGGCCACGTTCATTGAATCGCTCATCTGCAAGTATGTGTTGGCCGTCGGTTCCGCCAGCGGCAGAAAGATCTCGGAAGAGATCTGTCTTCCCTTCCGGATACTCGAAGGGATTTTCCAATCGCTTCGCTCGCGGCAAATCCTGGTGCATACAGGCTCAGCCCCTTTGAACGATTATTACTACACGTTGACCGATCAAGGTCGCGAACGGGCGCGAAGCGCAATGGCTGCGTGCGCTTATACGGGAGCAGCGCCGGTTCCGTTGGCTGATTACATTGTTTCGGTCGAGGCGCAGACGGTGCGTGCTGAGGCGCCCCGACGCGAGCAGCTAGAGAAGGCGTTTAGCGATATTCACGTCGAACCCGAGATGTTCGAGCAGTTGGGGCCGGCGTTGAACTCGGGGGCGGGGCTCTTTCTCTACGGCGCGCCAGGCAACGGCAAGACCACCCTCGCTAAGCGCATGACAGCGTGCTACGGCGAGTCAATTTGGATTCCCCGCACGCTCTATGACGATGGGCAGTTGGTCAAGCTCTTTGACGCCGCCTTTCACGAACCGGTGAAAACGCAGGAAAGCTCCATTCTCAAAGCGGCGGATTACGACCGGCGCTGGGTGAAGATTGTGCGTCCGACGGTCATCGTCGGCGGAGAGTTGACCATGGATGCGCTCGAAATCAAACATGATCCGGTAAGCAACGTCAGCGAAGCGCCCATTCAGCTAAAGAGCAACTGCGGGTGCTTGTTGATCGACGACTTCGGCCGACAACGGATCGAACCCCAGGAATTGCTTAATCGCTGGATTGTGCCGTTGGAGAACAAGGTGGATTACCTGACGTTGGCCAATGGCAAGAAGATTCAGGTGCCCTTTGAGCAGCTCATTATCTTCTCCACCAACCTAGAGCCTTCCGATCTGACGGACGACGCGTTCCTCCGCCGCATCCCCTATAAGATCGAGGTTGCTGACCCGAGCGAAAAAGAATTTCATCTGCTGTTTTCGATTTTCGCCCGCTCGATCGGCTTCCGCTATGACGCATCGGCAGTCGACTATCTGCTCAACACCCATTACCGGCCAAAGAATCGTCCGCTGCGTCGCTGCCAGCCGCGCGATCTTTTGATGCAAGTACGCAACTACTGCGTTTACAACAACCTGCCGTTAGAAATGCGCCCCGAGTACTTCGACCGAGTCGTCAAGAGCTACTTCACGGTGGTCGCGGGTAACTAGCGTGTAGGAAACGCCTGCCAGAGTGAGCGTTAACCGTTGAGGCAGGGGATGCATTCGCATCCCCATGCCTAGGACTTGTTTCGGCGGCCGGCGGTTTCTAATACCGCCACAAGTGCAAGAATCAGAAGCACGGTTAGCAGAATGACCCCGGCGCCGAATAGGTTGACCTGATGCAGGAGGAGCGCTCCTAAACCGCAGACGGCCGTCGTCAGATAAATGGTGAGGACCGCTTGGGCTTTGCTTAGGCCGAGTTCGACGAGCCTATGCGAAAAATGACTCTTATCGCCGACAAAGGGGCTGCGCCCTTCGCGCAGGCGGATCCAAAGGACGGTAGTCATGTCGTACAGCGGCACGGCCAAAACGCATAATGGGGCGAGAATCGTATGGCGTGATGCGGAATGGTAGCCCGCGAACGTTGCAAGTAACGTGGCTGTCGCCATACAGAATCCGATAAAATAACTTCCTGCGTCTCCCATGAAGATTCGAGCTGGGGGACGATTGTGAAAGAGAAAACCAAGGAGCGAGCCCACAAGCACCAGGAGAAAACCGGCAACGAACAACTGGGGAAAGCCGGTATCGGGATCAGGCATCGACAGCAACACGGCCGCTAAAATCGCAGAACTGATGGCCGCCACTCCGCCCGCCAGACCATCCATGTTGTCGAGCATGTTAAATGAGTTCACCAGCGCCATAATCCACAACACCGACAGGGCGCCGGTTAACAATGGGGCGTCGATGAAAATGCTTAGCCGCAACTCTTCCCAACGCCAAACACAGAGCGACGCAACCATTGCCTGAGCGCCAAGCCGCGCCTGCCAGGGAAGGCCGCGAAAGTCATCGGCTAATCCCAATAGCATCAGTGCCGTACCGGCGGCTAGAAGCAGCCACAGCGATACCATTCGCTCGAGAAGTCCTTCGAGATGCGGTCGAGCGAAGTCCGGCAGAAGCTCAGGCATGGATTGCCCCAGCAGCGCCGCTAAATGGACCAGTGCGAAAGTGACGACAACGCCAAGCCAAATTGCGACTCCTCCACCAAGCGGCGTGGGAGTTGTATGGACTTTGCGGTGTCCGGGACGATCCACCAAGCCCCAAATTGGCGCTAAGCGGCGCATGACGTAGGTGGCGACGAGGGCGACGGCCAGTGCAGGCCCAGCGGCGCCGATCACGAACAAGAGTAAATCGCGAAAGTTCATCCCGGATACCGAAACGTCACCGACGCCAACGTGGGGCGCCGTTACGTAGCAAGAGGTTTCTAGCCGCCGCTGCAAGACCACGGCCAGATAGGGAGCGTCACCCTTTTCGCTGGCGGTAGTACTCACGGCAGCGGTCGAAGAAGCGATGATACTCGCTGCGTTGATAGTCGGGATAGGTCCATTCTCGCGATTGCCAAGCACCGCGATGAAAGTGAAGCGTCACTTCGGCAAAGATGCCTCGATCAAGGTAGATCCTGTGGTCACGATCCTTGGTTGTCGCCAGAACTAACTTGGCTTCCGTGAGATAACCAGGATCGAGATTCAGGGGTCGGGCCTCGGGAGCATTGCTCACACCGCGATACTCCTCCTCCCATACATTGGTCGCCAGTTTTCGATCGACCAGTTCGGCCGGGGCCATCAAACGCTCAAAGGCGAGTAAGACTTTTCGCAACCCTGCCCCCATTTGCTTCTCATAGTACGTCGTATCGTCAAACGAGAAGATTTCGCTCTCAAGCGAGATGGGCCCCCATTCCTTCACTAGTCGCGCTTTGGCCCACTCGAGGGCCTCGTCGTACCTGCTAAAGGCGGCAAGAATCGGCAATACGGGTGGATGGAGACGTACTTCGCCCATATCGATAGCAAAAGTCGGTTGCGACTAGCGAGTTCCTAAATCACCGCGTCCGCGAGGAGCCGTTTTCTCTATCTTAGCGGCGTTTCGTTTTGCGTCATGTCGGCAGTGACTACGTCGGCAGGATGCTCTGTGATCCGCCGCCGAGCCATGGCCGACGAAGGAGGGGCGCCCGCCAACCCGCCTACCGCCGCGCTGGGGACAATTATTACAATGCCAGTCGTTGGGACTTTCTTGCCAATTCATCGAGGAAATCATGGCCAAGCAGGCGCAAACGGCGATCACTCCGACGCGACAGGAAGATTATCCCGAGTGGTATCAGCAGGTAATCCGGGCAGCGGATCTGGCCGAAACGTCGCCCGTTCGCGGGTGCATGGTTATCAAGCCGTGGGGATATGCACTGTGGGAAAATATTCAACGGGTACTCGACCGGAAGTTTAAAGAAACCGGTCATGAGAACGCGTATTTCCCACTTTTTATTCCCATGAGTTTTCTGGAAAAGGAAGCGGAGCATGTGGAGGGATTCGCCAAAGAATGCGCCGTGGTGACACATCACCGTTTAGAGCCGGGACCGCAGGGCGGTCTTGTGCCCGCGCCATCGGCCAAGTTGGAGGAGCCGCTGATCGTACGTCCCACGAGCGAAACGATCATCGGTGCGATGTACGCTAAGTGGGTGCAGTCCTATCGCGATCTGCCGATCCTCATCAATCAATGGGCGAATGTGGTGCGGTGGGAGCTGCGCACGCGGCTCTTTCTGCGCACGGCCGAGTTCCTGTGGCAGGAAGGGCATACGGCGCACGCAACGGCGGAGGAGGCGATGGAGGAAACTCGGCGGATGCTCGATGTGTACGCCGACTTCGCCGAGAACTGGATGGCGATGCCGGTCATCAAGGGCGAGAAAACCGCTGACGAGCGTTTCCCCGGCGCCGTATCGACGTTTTCCATTGAAGCGATGATGCAGGACCGCAAGGCGTTGCAGGCCGGCACGTCGCACTTCTTGGGACAGAACTTCTCCAAGGCCCAGGAAATCAAGTTCCAAAATCAGGAAGGACGCGAGGAATACGCCTGGACTACGTCGTGGGGCGTCTCGACGCGATTGGTCGGGGCCTTGATCATGACACACAGCGATGATGATGGCCTCGTGTTGCCGCCGCGTTTGGCGCCCAAGCACGTCGTCATTCTGCCGATCTATCGCAGCGACGAGGAGCGGAGCCGCGTGCTGGAATATTGCAACGCCTTGAAACGCGACCTCGAAGCGCAGAACTTTGTTGGCGAGCCCGTGCGGGTGTTGATCGACGACCGTGATATCCGTGGCGGCGAAAAATCGTGGCAACACATTAAACGCGGCGTGCCCATACGCGCCGAGGTAGGGCCGCGCGACATTGAGGCCAGCAAGGTCGTACGGTATCGCCGCGACCGTGGCCCGAAAGATAAGGAGTTTGTTGATCGTGGCCAGTTTGTCTCAGAGTTTACGAATGTGCTTGATGAGATACAGCGCAATCTTTACGAGCGAGCGCTGGCGCTTCGTGAAGCAAACACCCGCCGCATCGATTCACTCGACGAGTTCCGTGACTTTTTCCCCGTAGGTGAAGAGCGGACCATCAGTGGCGGCTTTGCACTGTGTCACTTCACCGAGGGCGACCCCACCATGCAGCAGATCCTGGCCGAGCTTAAGGTGACGCCTCGTTGTGTCCCGCTTGACGCCGAGCCTGAAGAAGGGAAGTGTATCTTCACAGGAAAACCCAGCACCCGTCGCGCCGTATTCGCCAAAGCGTACTGATGCGGGGTTAGCTCCCTGATTCGTAACTGCACGGCCCTGCTGGATAGTCGGGCCGATTGCGAAAGGCTGCCTCCAAAGCGGCCATGACGGCAAGCACGATGTCTTCGCGCCAATGGCCTGCCGCCACTTGAACGCCAACGGGCAAACCTGCGCTGCCGGCTTCGGCGCGCAGGGCCTTCTTAACCACCAGATCGCGGCTTTTCGGGCGATCCGATTGTTCGTCCGCCCGCACCCGGGTAGCGGCGACAACGCCGGCTGGGACGCCAAGCAAGTTCATCAGGAAGGTATTGGCTGCCGCAGGGATTAAATCTACGGCGTCGCCGTGTCGCATAGCGGGTAAGGCGTGCGGCGGGCATAGGAGAGCGTCGTAGCGTCCTCGCGCCATGACGTCCATAAACTGTTGTTGATAAACTTGGCGGCGGTGAGACAACTGCCAGAAGTCGTCCGCTGAGCCATATCGCGCAGCGGCCACAAGTTTACTTGGCCAGAGTTGTCCCACGCTGCGCAAGCCTTGGACGACCACGCCGCGGAGAAAATTGGGAATTTTCGCCAGACTCAACAAGCGTCGCACGTTGGGATCGACTTGGCTTCCGCGCAACAAGCGGCGAAGACTTGCTCCCCGGTCGGCGCTCATCAGGCCGATGTAGAGGTTAACTGCTTCCTCCATATTGGGCGGTGTAAAAGGTTCGACCGTTGCGCCGCACTCTTGCAGAATTGCGCCGGCCTCCTCCACCGCGCGGCGAATCGCGGGCGACACGGGAAAGTAGCCATCGTCCGTCCACATACCGATTCGCAATCGCGATAGATCGACGTTGCAGGACGGTAACGGCAAGCCGGGCGTTGCCTCCGCGTCGAGTGCGCCGGGCGGAGCATCACACAGCACGCGGAGCATAAGCTCCAAGTCTTCCACGCGCCGTGCTAAGGGCCCTGCCTGGCACTGAATTGCTTCTAGCCCCAGCACATTCTTTTCTTGGCCGCTTTTTGCGAGACGACGGCTTGTCGGCTTGAATCCATGAATGCCGCAAAAGTGGGCCGGAAGCCGAATGCTTCCGCCTAGATCGCTACCCAACCCCCACGGGGAGGCGTTGGTTGCGATGAGGGCAGCTTCGCCCCCGGTGCTGCCTCCTGGGCCTCGTTCCAAGTCCCATGGATTGTTCGTTTGGCCGTAGAGGGGGTTCGTCGACTCGTGCCAAATCATCAATTGCGGCACGTTCGTTTTGCCAAGCACAATTGCGCCGGCTTGGCGAAGTTGGCGAACCAGAATACCGTCCTCGGGTTGGATCTCCGTTCGCCGCGTCGTCAAGCCCATCGTCGAGGCAGTGCCCGCCACATGAAACGATTCTTTAATCGTTATCGGGACACCGTGGAGAGGCCCGAGAGTCTCACCACGGCGTTGGGCGGCGTCGGCCTGCTTGGCGGCCCGGCGGGCTTGTTCAAAGAGGGGAATGACGAGCGCGTTAAGACGACCGTTGACTTGCTCGATCCGCGCAATATGGGCTTCGACCACCTCTTGCGCTGTGAATTGGCCCGCGGCAATTGCCCGAGCCAATTCGGCGGCGCCCAAACGCGTTGGTTCTATCGCTGACAGCGACAAAGGTTCGGATTGGGGGGCGGGATTCATGAATATCCGGGGGGGGTTCGTAGGCGGCTTCTTTTGGGAAGCGAAAACCCCCGGCGAATGTTACGGTGAGAGGTTCACCGTTGCACCGACCCAGACAATCGACGGTAGGCGGCCGTCATAACCGCTAAGGCGTTTCGCGGGATCGTCCACCAGCGTTCCCAAGGCGAATATCCTTGCTCCCTCTTTGAATTCTGGCTCGTCCTTGGCAAACAGCGGAACGACCGACCGGCCGCTAGCCGTGGGCATTTCAAGGCGGATCTCGTAGAGGGCCCCTTGTTTCTCGATGGTTTGCACCTGTCCAAACAACACTATGCCGTTGTTGGGGCGTTCTTCCTTCTTCGCACTCAGCCGGGCCGGCCCGTGAGTCGCGACCAACTTAGCGCGTTCCCGAAGATTGCCTTGTGCGAGCATCTGTTTGATTTGTTGAACCGCCTCGTTGATCTTGGCGTCGAGTGGATCCGAGTAGGTCAACTTCTCGGCAAGGTCGGTTATTGCCGTGTAATACTGTACCGCCACTTCCGCGGAGCCGTCGCTCGA
This sequence comes from uncultured Pirellulaceae bacterium, assembly GCA_964458385.1. Lineage (GTDB taxonomy): Bacteria > Planctomycetota > Planctomycetia > Pirellulales > Pirellulaceae > JAHWKS01. The sequence goes on along the minus strand of CAYWIS010000079.1, from coordinate 5,143 downwards.
TTGCATTGCCTGTTCGGCAGCTTGGGTTTGGGCAACGGCTTCGCGCACCTCGTCTGCCACGTACATGGGCGCGTCATTTACCCCAATAAACGTATCGGCTGGCGGCGCGTCGGGCGTCGCGGGAGCAGGGCTATCCGGGACTGTGGGCTGCGGCTTGGCGTCGTCAGGAAGACTGGCGACCGATTCGGACGCCGCAGGCTCTTGGGGTGCATCATTCGGAGCGGGCGTGTCTGAAGGCGCCTCTTGTGGATCGGCGTCAGGCATCAGCGGGTCCGCCGTCGGCGTATCGAACGCCGGTGTGGATTGCGGATCATTGTTCATCTGCGCATCAGGCGATTCTTCCGCGTCGAGAGTTACGGATGGATCGGGAGTTGCGAACGGATCCGCGGCGTCGAGTGGATCATCCATGACGTCGGCGCCGGGGGCGAGGGTTAAGTCTGGTTCGGGAATCGCCAAGGGGTCAGCGGGCGTGAGGCCAACGTTATCTTCGGCGGGAAGCCCAAAAGGATCGTCGTCGTTCGTTTCGGCTCTGAGTGAAAATGGAGATTGGCTCCCGAAATCGCCAGCATCCGCATCATTGGCGCGTGGAAGCGAGAAGCCACCTGAAGCGTCTCCGCCAGCGGTACTTCGCGCCGGACGAGAGGCGGTATCATTCATGGCAAGTTGCGATTGCCCACCAGCCGAACCGTTACGGTCGCCGCTATTTGCTCCGCCACCTGCCGAGTCACCGCGCGGCCGATATTCCGCGGGCACGATCCACGGCACGTATTTCCCCACCGTAGGACCGATTTCAATTGGATCGCGCTTGTACGGCTCGGGAAGCCACCACAAAATCAACTGGGCAAGGATCAGACCGACAACGCCGCCCAGCACGACTTTGACCATTTCGGCCACTGCGCTCTTTTCTTTCCGTCGCGGACGCGTTGACGCTGCCTTTGCCGTGCGGGGACGAGGCGCAGCGACGGCGGGAGCGGCCGTTGTTGTTCCACCGCCAAAAGAAAAGTCCGGCGTTGGAGACGCATCGGCGTCCGAGAGGCGGAAATCGTCATCCGAACTAGCCCCAAACCCTGCCTGGGCGTCCGATTCCCCCGGCGCTACCGTCGGCGCACTGACGATTTCCAGCATGGGCGGCATGCGGTCCAGCACGTCAGCCAGTCCAAATTCTTCACGGCACCAGGGACAACGAACCTGGGCGGCCCGTGGTGCGCCGGGAGGAATTGTCACTTCGTCGTGACATTTAGGGCAGGCGGCGATTGTCATAGTCTCGGCAGGGAGGGCAAGGGCAAAGGAAAACGCCAATGGCATTTGTTAGTGTAACAACCGCGAATTGGCTTTGGCTAGAGTTTGCGGCGAAAGATCGTCTGATCACACAACTTGGATAGACCCGGTTAGCGGGGCGCGGCATAATAAATCGCGCAATCTGCGTTTTCCTTCGGGCCGCACTAAGCGGCGCCGTTCATCCAACTTGGAGCAACGATATGGCAACGCGAGCGTTCTTCGTAGCGGTAGGCGTTGTGGGGTGGCTGGCCGTTGCCGCGGTCGCACAAGAGAATCCTGGCCAAGCGGAACTGGATCAGGCGACGCAGAAAATGATCTCCGCCGAACGGCTGGACGATCTCGAAGAGGTGGTGGAGCTTTGCGAGAGCGCCATCGCTAAGGGGCTGGACGACGAAAATACGAAATACGCTAAACAACTCATTACGTCGGCGCTGTTCCAACGCGCTCAACTTCTGACGGCTCCGATATTTGAACAGTCGCCGCCCAATCCGCGGTGGCCGCTGTTCCGCAATTTTGCGCTGCGTGATCTCAATAAGGCTTTGGAGCATAACCGGGACTTCGGTGATGCGTACCTGCTCAAGGCGAAGTTGCAGGCGCTCCCTGGCGGCGATCGAAAGGAAGCTCGTAAAGCTGCGGCCGAAGCGGCCCGCTCGTTCGGTGAAGACAACAAGAAAGTGGCCGAGGCGCTCTTGCTGCGGGCCACATTGGCCGAGAGCGACGAAGAACGACTCAAGGATCTGAATCAAGCGTTAGAAGCGGCGCCCGGCAACCTAGATGTCCTTCTGACCCGTGGGTTGCACTACCTGCAGGCGAAGGAGAACGAGAAAGCGGTGGAAGATTTTCGCGCGGTGCTGGCAAAGGATGGGGATCGTACCGAAGCGCTTCATGCCCTGGCCGAAGCCCAAGTCGCTATGGAAAAGTACGACGAGGCCTTGGAAACCGCCAACCGTGCGATTAACGCCGATCCCGAGGAGGCGATGGGCTACAACATGCGAGCTCGCATTCATGCTCTGAAAGGTGATCTTCAAGCGGCGCTAAGCGACTTGAATAAGTCTCTCGAAGTCGAAGTCGATGGTATTCCAGCGCTCCTGATGCGAGCTCGTGTACAGCAAGCACTGGGTGAAACCGAGCAGGCCCTGAAGGATGTGAATCGCGCGCTCGAGCTTCGCCCGGGGCTCGTTCAGGGACTGGAACTGCGGAGCGCCCTTTTGGCCGCCTCCGACAAGCTGGAAGAGGCGATCGGCGATTTACGAAAATTGCTGCATGCCGACCCGGACCGTTTGGAATGGCGATTGCAATTAGCGATGTACCATCAGGCGGATGGACGGCCACGCAAGGCGATTCAGCTATTTACGGAAATCCTTGAAGATGACGAGAAGAATTGGCTGGCTCTGCGCGGGCGCGGTGATGCATATATCAGCATTGGCGAGCATGCCAAGGCGATCGCCGACCTTGAGGCGGCGAACAAGCTTCAACCAGACAACAGTGGAATCTTGAATAACTTGGCATGGATCTTAGCGACATCGCCCCATGACGAACTGCGTGATGGCCAGCGCGCTATTGAGCTAGCCAAGAAAGCCTGTGAGCTTACGAACTATAAGCAAGCCCATATCTTAAGCACGCTTGCATCGGGATATGCGGAAATCGGAGATTGGGAGAACGCAGTGAAATGGTCGCAGGCGGCGGTCGAATTGGGCGAGGGCGACGTGAAAGAGCAGCTAGAGCAGGAACTCGAAAGTTACAAGAATAAGAAGCCTTGGCGCGAGAAGCAGCAAGTCAAGGAGAAGCCCGAGGCAAAAACGCCCATCGACAGCGAATTTCAGTTATAAGAGGTCACCGACCACGGGCGCCGACAACCGCCTCTCGACCACCACTTATGAGGGCTGGTCGTCCCCGGCGTAAACTAAGCATGCTGGAGGCGTCGCCCTGGACGTTGAGAATCGTGTACCGATGGACGTGGCGACATGAACCATGGAATTGGGCGTTCTCGATCGCAATTGGGCCTTGGCGTTGCTGCATCGCTACACGCAAAGCGAGAGCCTAAGGCGGCACATGTTGGCGGTGGAGGCTGCAATGCGCGCCTACGCACGCCGTTTTGGCGAATGTGAAGACCGCTGGGGTGTGGTTGGGCTACTGCACGATTTTGATTACGAACGCTGGCCCAATCCGCCTGACCATCGTCTGCAAGGCGCCGCAATTCTCGAAGCGGAAGGTTACCCGGCCGATGTCATCTACGCCATCAAGTCGCACGTACCGTATCTTCCCGATTGTCCCCGCGTCTCGTTGATGGACAAATCGCTATTCGCGTGCGATGAGCTTTGCGGATTCATCACTGCGGCGGCGCTGGTACGGCCAGAGCGGTTGCAAGGTATGACGGCGTCAAGCGTGCGGAAGAAGATGAAGCAAAGGAGTTTCGCCGCCGCGGTCGACCGTAATGACATTGTGAAAGGCGCCGAGGAATTGGGCGTGTCGCTCGACGAGCATATCGAGTTCGTAATCAATGCGTTACGTCCCCATGCGACCGAACTCGGGCTGGCTTCCCATTTGCCGTCATAAGAAAAGGCGATCATGTCTGAGCCGAGTTCATCGCCAGGGATGCTATCGACGTTGCAGAAGGTATACGCTTGGCTTGCCCGGAAACATCTCGTATTGATCCTTACGGTCCTTGTCGTCGTGGCAGGGGCCTGGGGATTCATCGAGTTAGCCGATAAGGTGATGGAAGGCGACACCAAAGCGTTCGATGAGGCGATCCTTCGAGCACTGCGGCGAGGCGAGGACTTGGGGCAACCTGTTGGGCCGCCATGGATTCGACAAGCGGCGCGTGACCTGACGGCTTTGGGAAGCGTGGCTGTCTTGTTTATTTTCACACTGGCGGCCGCGGGTTTTCTTCTGCTTGCGCGCCGCTACGGGGAGTTCGTATTGGTCCTAACTGCGACGTGGGGCGGCCAGCTCGTCTGCCTTATGCTGAAATCCTCGCTGAATCGGGAGCGTCCGCAGGTGGTTCCCCATTGGGACGAGGTCGCGACGGCCAGCTTTCCTAGTGGGCATGCGATGATGGCTGCGGTGGTGTACCTCACGCTTAGTGTCACGTTGGCCAATTTCTTGCATGGACGCCGTTTAAAGACCTACATCGTGTCAATTGCTCTCATTCTGACATTTCTCGTGGGGGTGTCGCGGGTTATCCTGGGGGTGCACTACCCGACGGATGTACTGGCAGGCTGGACGGCTGGTCTCGTTTGGGCCATGTTGTGTGGCTGGCTTGCAGGGTTCTTTTCGCGACGCCGAAAGAAGATTCCTCTTTCACCCCAAACGATTTCGGATTAAGCTTCGCCGTCTTTTGACACCTCCATGAGCAAGGATGCGTATATGGCGAACCTCGGCAACGAGGAGAATCTGGCGGGCAGTAACCGACGGGGGGATTTTCTGATTCGCTCACCGTATGGAGTCGCATTAGCCTTTACGTTATTGGCCGTTCTAGCGTTGCCCTTTGACGCCCCCCTGGCGCGGACGTTCATCGAGGGAGATTTGCCGGGCGATCTGGTGCGGATCGTTTACCTTTCGGAAATCTTCGCTCACGGCGGCGGGGTGATCCTGCTACTGTTGACGGCGTTTGTTTTAGATGTTGCCAATCGTCGGCGATTGGTGCGGGTCGGCATGTCGGCCCTCTGCGGCGGCGCACTGGCGAACAGCGTCAAGATGCTCGTCGCTCGGACGCGACCCGATGACTTCAATCTCAACAGCAATATCTTGGCGAGTTTTGAAGGTTGGCTACCATTTTTGGGGCTACCCTCCGCCGAAGAATGGGACCATTCGTTGCAAGGTTTCCCCTCGGCCCACGCGGCGACGGCAGTGGGTTTCGCATTGG
>CAYWIS010000078.1:0-24362 GCA_964458385.1 uncultured Pirellulaceae bacterium | reverse complement strand
CCACCCCCAGAATGAAGGCGAACGACGTCATCAAAATCGGGCGGAAACGCAGGCGCGCGGCCTCGACCGCCGCCTCGAGGATCGATTTGCCCTCGTTGCGCAGGTCGCGGGCGAACTCGACGATCAGAATCGCGTTCTTGCTCGCCAACGCGATAATGAGAACGATTCCGATCTGCGTGTAGATGTTGTTATCCATGCCGCGGAAGGCGACCGCCGCCACGGCGCCAAGCACTCCCAGCGGCACCACCAGAATGACCGCCCAGGGGATGAACCAGCTTTCGTACTGTGCGGCGAGCACCAGGTAAACCAGCAGCACGGCCATAGAGAAGATAAAGATCGCTTCGCCGCCGACCTTCTTTTCCTGGTAGGCCATGCCGGTCCATTCATATCCCATGGTGCTGGGCAGGTTCTGCTCGGCGATTTGCTCCATCAGGTTGAGCGCTTCGCCCGAGCTGTAGCCTTGCGCCGGCTCGCCCGTGATCGAGGCCGTAGGATAAAGGTTGTAACGGTTGATCACCTGGGGGCCGAAAGTCTGCTTGATCGAAACCACCGATCCCAGCGGGATCATATTGCCGTTACGGTTGCGAACCTCCAGACGCTCAATGTCTTCGGGCCGGGCGCGGAATCGCTGGTCGGCCTGCACACGCACCTGGAAGATACGCCCGAACTTGTTGAAGTCGTTCACATAAGCCGACCCAAGGTAGGCCTGTAACGTGCCGAAGACGGTGCTCAACGGAATGTCGAGCGACTTGACTTTCTCGCGGTCCACTTCCACCAAGAGCTGCGGCACGCCGGGACGGAATGTAGAGTTCACCCCCGCGAGCGCCGACTGCGTCTGGGCCGCTTCCACAATTCCGAGTGTGGCTTGTTGGAGCTCCAGCAAACCGACGTCGGCGCGGTCTTCAATCTGCATTTGGAAACCGCCGCGAACGCCCAACCCGCGAATGGCCGGTGGAGCGAAGGCAAAGATAATTCCTTCTTGAATCTGGCTGAAAGCGGCGCCCAATTCACCGAGGATCGCCTCTTGGGTGCGCCCGCGAGGGAGCCGGCTCTCCCACGGTTCGAACATGACGAACAGCGTGCCGGCGTTGGGCGCGCTGGCGCCGTCCATGAGCGAGAGACCACCAATGGTAAACCAGTCTTCTACGCCGTCGATGTTGGCGAGAATGCTGTCGAGCTTGGCCATTACCTCGCGCGAGCGGGTTTGCGAGGCGGCGTCAGGAAGCTGAACGTTAACAATGGCGTAGCCCTGGTCCTCGGTGGGTAAAAAGCCCGTCGGCACCCGGTTATACCACCAAGCCGTAAAGACGACGACTCCGGCGAACACCAGCATCACCAACATCGGGATCCGCACCAGACGCCGAATGATGGCCGTGTAGGCTGACTCGAACAGGTTATAGATCGCGTTAAAGCCGCGGAAGAACCAATTCTTTTTCTCTTTGGGTGGCCGCAGCCATAAGGCGCACTGGGCAGGCTTGAGCGTCACGGCGTTGATGGCGCTAATGAACGCCGTGGCGGCGATCGTTAGTGCGAACTGCCGATACAACTGCCCCGTGATGCCGCCCAGGAAGGCGCTGGGAAGAAACACCGCCATGAGCACAAGGGTAATGCCGATAATCGGCCCTAGCACCTCGTCCATCGCTTTGATGGTCGCCGCCTTGGGCTTCAAGCCCCGCTCAATGTGATGGGCGGCGTTCTCCACGATCACGATGGCGTCGTCGACCACAATACCGATCGCCAACACCAAGCCGAACAACGTGAGCATGTTGACCGAAAAGCCCAACGCCGCCATCGCCGCGAAGGCGCCGATGATGGTCACGGGCACCGTGGTGGCGGGAATCAGCACCGCGCGCCAGTCCTGAAGGAAGAGCAGGATCACGATTAGCACCAGCACGCCGGCTTCGATGAGCGTCTTGTAGACCTCGTGAATCGAGGCGTCGACGAACTTGGTCGTGTCCAACGGGATGGCGTATTCCATGCCCGGCGGGAACGACTTGCTCAACTCCTCCATGGCCACTTTGACTTCTTCCACCACCTCCAGCGCGTTGGCGCCGGGCAGCTGATAGATGCCGATGTTGGCGTTCTGCTTGCCGGCCCGAAGGGTGTACTGGTCGTACGACTGGCTGCCCAGTTCGACACGGGCTACATCGCGCAGGTAAACGATCTGGCCGGGCTCTTTACCCGTCTTGAGGATGATGTCTTCAAATTCCTTGACCTCGCTCAAGCGGCCCGGCACGGTCACCGTGTACTGGAAGCTCAGGTCGTTGGGAGCAGGAGGCTGGCCAATCTGCCCGGCGGCCACTTGCACGTTTTGTTCGCGAATGGCGTCTTGTACGTCTTGGGTGGTCAGGCCGCGGGCTTTGAGCTTCTCGGGATCTAGCCATACCCGCATGCTGTAACTGCCGGTGCCGAAGACCGTTACGTCGCCCACGCCGCGCACACGGCTCAAAGCGTCGCGCAGCCGCAACGTGGCGTAGTTTGAAAGAAACAGGCTGTCGTATTCGCCGGTTGGCGAGGTCAGCGAAATCACCATCAAGATGTTCGCCGATTGCTTCTTGACGGTAACGCCTTGCCGTTTGACTTCTTCGGGCAGCGTGGCTTCGGCCACCGCCACGCGGTTTTGTACAAGCACCTGGGCTTCGTCCAGGTCGGTGCCGATTTCGAACGTAATGGTCAGCGAGTACGAACCGTCGCTGGACGACGTGGACGACATGTACAACATGTTCTCCACGCCGTTGACTTGCTGTTCGATCGGAGCCGCCACGGTGTTAGCCACAACCGACGCGTTGGCGCCAGGATAGTTCGTGGTGACGCGAACCGTGGGGGGGGTAATTTCGGGGTACTGCTCAACCGGCAGCGCCAGCAGCGAGACCGCGCCAATGAGCATCGTCAAAATGGCGATGACGTTGGCGAAAATCGGCCGTTCAATAAAAAAGCGGGAGAACATGCGGGAAACGCCGAAAGCGGAGAGCGAATAGCGACAGACGAACAGCCAACGCCCCGGTTATTGAGCGCTGTCTTGGGCGGCGGGCGCCTCATTTTGCACGAGGGCGGCCGAGCCGCCATCGAGATCGCGAATCATGGCGGTTCGTTGAGGATCAACCACCGAACCTGGGCGGGCCCGCTGCAGGCCGTTGACGACGATCCACTCGCCCGGCGATAGCCCTTCTTCCACCACTTGCAGGTTGCCCACGGCAATGCCGAGCTTGACCGGACGGTGCTCAACTTCGTTCTTCTCGTTGACCACCAGCACGTAATCGCCCCGCTGATCGGCCGCTAAGGCGCGAGCGTCAACAAGCAGCTTGGGGTGCGGCTCGCCCAGACCCGCCCGCACGCGGACAAACAGCCCCGGCACCAACGAGTTATCGGGGTTGGGGAACGAGCCGCGGCGGAGGATCGTGCCTGTGTCAGGATCGACGCCCAATTGGCGGAAGTCCAAATGGCCGTGATAGGTGAAACTGTCATCGCCCGGAAGTTGCAGCTCCAGTTCGGGCGGTTTTTTCTCAGGATCGGGCAAGATCCCGGCGCGCTGCATCTGGCGGAAGCGGAGCAGGTCGCTCTCGCTGATGTAGAAGTAAACGTGAATGGGGTCAATGCTTTCGATTGTGGCCAGGAGTGTTTGCTCGGCGGTCACCAGGTTGCCTATGTCGACTAGGTGCCGCCCAATGCGGCCAGTAATTGGGGCCCGAACTTCGGTGTAATCCAGATTTTGTTCCGCCAACGTCACTGCCGCTTCCGCCGCGGCCACATCGGCCATCGCTGTGGCCAACTTGGCTTTCTGCACGTCCAGGTCTTGCGCCGAAGCAGCCCGCCGCTGCACGAGCTCGGAAGTCCGCTGATACGTCGCCTGTTCCAGTTGCAGCGTGGCCCGCGCTTTCTGAAGTTGCGCCTGAGCGGCTTGCAAGGCGACCCGGAACGGCTTTTGTTCGATGACGAACAGCACGTCTCCCTTTTGAACAATGGCGCCGTCTTCAAAATTGATCTCGCGCAGGTAGCCGTTCACCCGGGCTCGCAAATCGACCGTCGCCGTGGCGCGGGTGTTGCCGGTGAACTCCACATAGTCGCGCACAGGCTGCATGACCGGCTGAGCGACGGTTACCTTGGGCGGCGGGGGGGGCACGAACTCGTTTCGCGCCTCGCAACCGGCGGACAGTCCCAACAGCGTCGCGGCCAGAAGCCCCAACGAAGGCAGGTTTGGTCGAAACATCGTTTGTTATGTTCCTTAAAGAGCTTTAACTCTTGGCGAGGCGGGACGAGGTGGGTTGATGTCGGTGGGGCAAGCGGTCGTTGCTGTGGTAGACGCAGGCTCGCGCGAGAGGTTCGCTTGAACTGACCCCAAAAGCCGATGCAATGTTTGCAACTGTTCGGGAGTCAGTCCCCGATTCGCTCGGGCGCGAATTCGCTTCTCGCAGTCGATGATTTTCCGCCATACCGCTTCCGCTTTGGGAAGCGGCTTGACCAGCTTGCGCCGGCGATCATGAAGGCAATCGGTACGGGCAATTAGTCCATCACGCTCCATGCGATCCAGCACCCCGACCAGGGTGGCCGGATCAATGCTCAAACGCTCGGCCAGTTCCACCTGCGCCAGTTGGCCGTGCTTGGCCAGCAGACTTAATACCTGAAACTGCCGCCAGGTGACGGCTTGGGAGGCGAATTCGCGATTCATGGCTTGCTCGAAGGTATGAGCCGCCAAGCGAATCCAGTGGCCGACACTTTCCTCCAAATCGTAGCCTTGCATCACCCGTGCTTATTAAGTAGCCAGCTAATTGTTTGCGGGCTAATTATATGATTTTGCCCCAGGCGAGCAAGAGACGCAAGCGCAAATGATGGTTATGCACAAACAAGGGAAAACAGGGAAGAGGAACTTGCGCCAGGAAGAACGGTCGACGGCGGCCTGAGGCACAACCCCTATTATACCGAACAGATGTACACTTCTTTCTCGTTAGGGGGCGTCAAATGAACTTACGACAAGCCGGGATTTCCTTGGGTGACTGCAAAGTGCAGGCAGAAAACCGCTTATGTCGAAAGTACGCCGTTCCAAATTGTCCTAACTTTCTTCTAGGAGGACCGCCTGGACACTTTTTAGAGAAGCGGGATCAGCGGCAGAGAAAGCTCGCTTATGCTTCGTAAGTCATTGCCTAAAAGTTGTTTACAACACGGAATGGGGGCTGCTGAATACCGTCGATTGACGGCACGGGAGAAATCCCCCGCGGCGGTGGCGTTTTCGTTGACTTGCCAATCGCAAGGTCCACAATAAAGAAGGCGATGGGGATTCCGCGCCGGGACACTCGGCGGTCCGACGCCGCCGCCATGCAGGCAGGTACGCCGGAGTTTTCTTATGCAACAGCAGTTATCCCCTCGACGATGGGCCGCCCTCTCCACCGCCCTGCTCTTGTGCTTTACCGTGGCCTGGAACGTTTGCGCCGAGGTGGTCACGCTGAAAAACGGGTTGGCGCTTGAGGGCTCCGTTGGCTTGGTGGCTGAACTGGGCGCGAATCCGCTGGCGGCCGAAAGTCCCGACGGCGCCGACGTCAAGAAAATCGTGGTGGTGGACGACGGTTTGCGGCGGGTATTCGTCTCGAAGAACTGGATCGCCAATACCGACCCGGCGGCCAAGAATGTGGTCAAGATCCGCATTGATCAGCGCGTGGCCGAGTCGGGGCGGCGGATCGCTTCGGTCGGTTCGATCCTCCGCGTCACTCCGTTTGATGAGTGGGGCCGCCGCACGGTTACGATCAACACGCCCCAAGGCACGATCGACGTCATTCAGGGGATCACCGAAATCACGCCTAGCTATACTCGCGTTCAGGGGCTGCAGGTCGGGTTGGACTCTTACGTGTGGGACATGCGGCTAGCGACCAGTTCCATCCCGCACGATGTCTTAAGCCGGGTGATCCGAAAACATATCGATCCGACGGACGTTGCCGCCCGCACCAAAATCGTGCGGCTGTATATCCAGGCCAATCGCGAACGTGACGCTCAGGTCGAACTGGATGGTGTGATCAAAGACTTTCCCGACCTGCGCGATCTGGAAAAGCTCAGCAACGAGCTCCGTCAAGCGGCGGCTCAGCGACTGCTGGACGAGATCGACCTACGGGCCGACGCGGGGCAACATCAATTGGCGATTCGGATGTTGAACGACTTTCCGACCAAAGGAATCGCCAGCGAATTGTTGCTCAAGGTGCGTGAGCGGCTAAGCAAGTACGCCCAGACGCAAGAACAAGGGCAGAAGGTCTTAAAACTTCTTGAGAAACACTTAAGCGAAATCAAAGATGACGCGCTGCGAACGCGCTTGTCGCCGGCCATTGAAGAGATCGCTCGCGAGTTGAATATCCACACACTGGACCGCATGGCGCCCTATCTGCTCTTGGCGGAAGATCCCAAGTTAGGCGCCGATCCCAAACTGGCGGTTGCCCTGAGCGGTTGGCTGATTGGGCCCGACGCGGCGCTGGAGAATCTGGCCGTGGCCGCTTCGCTATACGAGGCGCGGAACCTAGTGCGCGAGTATCTCCAAGCCAAGTTAAAGCACGAACGCGACGCGGTGCTGGCGCAGCTCAATTCGATGGAAGGCGGCGAGCCGACTTACCTGGCGAAACTCTTAGCGCATATGCGGCCGCCGGTGGAAACCGAGCCAGCTGATCGCGGTCTTTATGACGTGAAGGCGCCGGGATTGGCGAACGAGCCCGATTTTACCTATTACCTGCAACTGCCGCCTGAGTACGACCCGATGCGGAAGTACCCGTGCATTGTCACATTGCACGCCGCAGGAACCACGCCGCTGCACCAGATCGATTGGTGGGCCGGGCAATATATCGAACGGTTGGGCAGCCGCATGGGGCAAGCCACACGGCACGGCTACATTGTGTTGGCGCCAGCTTGGGGGCGAGAGCATCAGCGCAGTTACGACTATTCGGCCCGTGAACATGCGGCGGTGCTCTCCTCGCTGCGCGACGCCTGCCGCCGGTTCTCGATCGACACCGACCGCGTGTACCTAAGCGGACATTCCATGGGGGGCGACGCAGCCTGGGACATCGGCGTTGCACACCCTGACCTTTGGGCCGGCTTGATCACTTTTGGCGCCCGCTCCGACAAGTACGTGGCCCGCTACACCGAGAACGCCCGGTATACGCTGCCGATGTATTTTGTGGCGGGCGAGATGGACGGCGATTGGCTCAGCGTCAACGAGCGCGAGCTGGAACGTTATCTTAACTGGCACAACTTCGATGTGATGGTGGTCGAATACCAAGGCCGCGGCCACGAGCACTTCCACGACGACATCCAGCACATCTTCGACTGGATGGAGCGTCACCGCCGCAATTTCTTTCCTGCCCAGTTCGCCTGCGCCTCGATGCGTCCCTGGGATAACTTTTTCTTCTGGGCCGAGTTGAGCGGCTTCCCCACCAAGGCGATGGTGGCCCCGGTCGCCTGGCCGCCCGACCGCGGAGTGCGGGCCGCCATGACGCAAGGTGAAATTCGTCCTAACAACAGCATCAATCTGCAATCGGGCGCCAGCGGCGCGACCATCTGGTTAGCGCCCGAGATGGTGAAGTTTGACGAACGAATCTCGCTTCGCTTCAACCGCTTCACCAAAAGCGAGACAATCAAACCCTCGGCCGCCGTCATGCTGGAAGACGTTCGCACCCGCGGCGACCGTTATCATCCTTTCTGGGCCAAGGTCGAATTCGCCCAAGGCCGGTAAGGTAGTGGATGCCCCTTCGCGTAGGAACCATCCAACCAAGATCGAAAGCCGGTGGTAAAGGTCCATGGCGCCGGCGACAAATTGTGCGGGCGCCGATCGTTCCTTGCTTCGGGTTTTCTTGGGGAAGGTTCGGGAGATTCCGACGTTAGCTTGGTTCCTGGGGGGGGAAGCGGTTGGGGGCTTACTCTGCTGTAGTCCTGAGCTTTCGCCGCGGGGATTTTGCTAAAGCTCCTTCTTTTGGCACAATACTTGGGCTCTTGGAAGGCGCCGCAATACGAACCGGAGAGCGAGAACAATGGGCGAGCATGCAATGAGAACCAACGAAAAGCAGACTCTAGACCACGCTGTCTTTCCGGTGCGGCGCTTCCCACCAACCGGCCAAGGTTTGCAGGTCGCCGAGCGGCCGCGCCTTTCGCGGCGAAGATTCTTGACGCACGTTGCCGCGGCAGTAGCGGTCACAACACCGTCGTTGCTGGCCGCCGATGACCAACGGAGAAAGAAGATCTTGCTGCGATCTTCATGGCAGACGGTCAACATTGGCGACATCGCTCACACGCCGGGCATGTTGACCCTTTTGGAAAGGCATCTGCCCGAGGTCGAAGTGACGCTTTGGCCCAATCGCCTCTCCCCCGAGGTTGAGTCCCTCTTGAAGCGGCGCTTTCCCCAGTTGCGTCTGGCGATCACGCGACAAGAACGCCAGCAAGCACTGGACGAGTGTGATTTCTGCCTGCACGGCTCGGGGCCGGGGATGGTCGGCTGGCGTGAACTGGAAACCTGGCGCCAGACCGGCAAGCCATATGGGTTCGGCGGCGTCACGCTGAGCGACGCTGAACTGCGCGACCGCCGCGACCTGTTAGCCGGCGCCCGGTTCGTCTTCTGCCGCGATACGCGCTCTTTAGAAGCGTTGCGGCGAAGCGGCGTCAGCGGGCCGCTCATGGAGTTCGGTCCCGACGCCACCTTCCATTTAGACCTACAAAACGAGAAGGCTGCCGAAGCTTTCCTGGCCGAGCATCGCTTGGAGCCGCGGCGGTTTGCATGCTTTGTGCCCCGGCTGCGCTTTACGCCCTATTGGAAGGACGGCCGCAAGATGTCGCCCGAAGAAATCGCGCAGAAGGAAGCTGTCAACAAGCAATATCAAGAAATCGATCACGCCAAAGTGCGGGCGGCGATTGTTGCGTGGGTGCGCGAAACCGGCCACCGGGCGCTGTTGTGTCCCGAGATGACTTACCAGGTTCCGTTGCTCCGCCCGCTGTTGTTCGACCCGCTGCCCGACGATGTCAAGCCGCACGTGGTGATCCGGCCGTCGTATTGGCTGACCGACGAAGCCGCCTCGACCTACGCCCGGGCCGCGGCCGTGGTCAGTTGCGAAATGCACTCGCCGATTATTGCTTTGGCCAATCGCACGCCCGCCATCCACTTGCGACAACCGACCGACACCCGTAAAGGCCAGATGTGGAGCGACGTGGGATTGGAAGACTGGCTGTTCGAGATCGACGACGCCACCGGCGAGCAAGTCGCCGACTGCTTGCTGGAGCTTTACCGCGATCAGGACGCCACCCAGGCCAAGGTGAACAATGCTCGCAACTATGTCGCCCAGCGCGGCGTTCGCATGGCGCAAGTTGTCAAAGAATGCCTCGCCTAAGTTCGCCTTGGCAAGCGGCTCGCACGGAAATCAAGGCGGGGAGTGTTTGATCCCGTTCCCAATTCTGTACTTCCACCGCGGCTCACCACGGTAAAATAAAAGTATGGGAATCCGTAATCGATTAGAACGTCTCTGGGCGCGAGAGAAAGATTTTGACCCCGACTCGGTAGGGCCGCGGGGAACCAAGCATTTTGAGTCGCGCGCCGGCGATTACTTGGCCGACCCCGACAAAACGCGGAAGCTCTTGGACGCTGCTCACAGGAAGGGCGAGCACAGCAGTGTGCTCGAGGTCATGTGGGATGACCTGCAGGTCCTGTTCCGTATGATCCGGGCTTACGTGGACGGCAACTACCGCACGATTCCGTGGATCGCGGTGCTGACCGCCACCGCGGCGGTGTTGTATTTTGTGTCGCCCGTGGACTTTGTGCCCGAGTTTCTGATTGGGATTGGTCTACTCGACGACGCCGCCGTGCTGGCTTGGACGCTCCGGGCAATCCAAGGGGCGTTAAACGAATTCCGCGAGTGGGAAAAGAACCAACCCGCCGTCGCCTGATCCAAGAGAAGGCGCGCGTGGTCGCCGCCTTCCCTGGTTCACTGCACTTGGAATTACTCGTTCGCGGAGGCGTCTTGCTCGGGATGCTTGGACAATCCGCAGCCAACCGCGAACCAGCCGTTGGCCTCGGTGCGAACAAACACGCCGCCTGGGCCAAGGTGCCGACGTACCACCTGATAGTCGGGCAGCGTGCGGGCGTCGATCTCCTGTTTGCGGAGCAGCTTGTCGTCCTCTTGGGCGAAAAGAGCGTTCAGCGCCCGACCCAAGAGCGTTTTGGCTTCGGGCATCTTCCCTTGCTGCATCAATTCATAGGTGGGGCGCATCGCCTCATCCGGGCGCGAGAAGTACCGGAAGCTGTCTTGGCCGGCGCCTAACTTATCGAGGGCGGCGTTAACCGCTTGGAAATCGACGCTTGCGACCAACGTATCGGCCTGCTCGCGGGGTGAGAGCAACTCCTTGGCGAAGTCCACTTGCGAGGTCCAAATCAATCGCCCGTAAGCCACGGTAATGGCCGAGTTGGGGAACACCGGCTTTTCGGTTTCTTCTTCATCCTGCAACGCGACATCGAGCGGGCCAAACGACGGCCCGTCAATCTTGAGCGTTAACGTGGTCGTATCTTCTTCTGCGTTTGGATCGAGAATTTCCCAGATGACGTGGTCGCCAAAGGGGATGCGGCGCACGTCGGGATCGCGGGCCATCGCCTTGTTGATTGCCGTGGCCACCGCTTGGGGGTTCTTCAGCTCGATCGCCACCAACAACCGTTCGCTCTCGGGAGTGATTGGCAGGCGATAATCCGAGGCGACCGTGATCTGCGTACCCAAGTGCGCGATCAGGTCTTTGCGCAGGTCGATTTGTGGACCGAGCGGATCATCGCGGAAGCTGAGAATGACGTCTTCAAAGATCGGGTCGCCGGCAATTTCGTTCACCAGCGTCTCGGAGTATTCAAACGCCTCCTTCATCTTCCAGTTGTAACTGACCACCGTGGCCAGTTCTCGCGGCAGCCATGCCGGCGTTTCCAGATTTGCGTTGGGGAAGTCCAACATCCGGGCCGCCTGCTGGAAGTTAGCGGCCGACACGAATTGGCCGGCGGTTTGCGACGGGGGAACATACAGTAAGGTGTGATGGAGGAACTCGTACTCGCCCGTTTTGATCTGCACGTAACCGCCGACGCCTCGCACCGCGTCAAAGCCTTGGTTGCGGAAGATTCTCAGGTAGTCCACCCCGCGGCGGCGCTCTTCGGTCTGTACGCTGCGCATGACTTCCGCCATGCCGAACGGTTCGACGAACCAACGCAATTGAGGCGTGGCGTCGCCTACTTCGCGGGCGGCGCGCTCCATGGCCGCCTGGAATGCGGGAACGTGGGCCAAGGTGTCTTTGGGTTCTCCTTGGAATCGCTCCACCAGATTGATCGCTTCCTGGAGATTGTCGCACGCGATGAGCTGGTCTTCGACAATGGTGAAAACCGCCACGCGTCCCGCCGGACGATTTCCCTTCTTGGGCAGCGTGAAGACTTGCAGCGTCGCGCCGGCTGCATTTTGCGTACGCAACGTCGCGCCCTGCCGCCGCAGGTGAGCTGAAACCTTTTCGAGCAGCGCCTGTGCTTCCGGTACGTGCCCCGTCACGTCGCATAGCAGGACGAATGCATGCTCCGACTTGTTGCCTCCGGGCTGAAGGACAGCCGCCGCCGTTTCCCCACCGTAGACGTTTTTCAGGTCATCCCACGTGATGCCCGAATCTTGAGGCGTCAGCGCGAGCTTGGTTTCCAGTTGATTTCGCAGATCCTCGAAGAAAGGCTGCATGATCGGGTCGTTCATCAACCGACCCAGGTCGGTAGCGTCCCACCGGCGACGTAAGTCATCCACATTGGGAATCGAAACAAATCCCTTGGTTGTGGCGGGCAGTAACGTTTCGCTGGGACGGGCGGCCTGCGCCAAGTCGACGATGACCAGGCAACAGGATAGGCCAAGAAATACGATCGGAGCCAAGCGAATCACAGAACTCTCCTTGAAGAGGCGCCAGTGGGGCGGACTACGGCGGCGGTTGGCAATGGGGCTTATCTTACTATCGGCGCCCACGCCGGCGATCCAAACCGCGGCTTGCCGAATCGCGCCGGCTTGCCTAACCGGCAAACTGCATGCCGGATTTATCCTAGCAAATCGGCTGGCGCAGATGGTGTACAATAATCGGCAGGGAGGCCGAGAGGGATTTCGCCGTTGCCGTATGGGCGACACGTCCTTGTGCTGGGCAACGACTGCCCTTGGCCCGATTCCCTTCGACCAGCCTTGTTTTCTTTATCCGCTAAGGAGTGAGCCATGCAAGTGCAAGCCCCCGAACAACTGGTCGCTAAGAAGTGCAAGCCATGTGAAGGCGGGGTTGAACCCACCACGCGCGAGGAAGCCGAAGAACAGTTGAAAAAGCTCTCGGGCTGGCGGCTGACCAGCGACGGCAAGCGGATTCGGAAAGAATGGACCGTCAAGAACTTCATGGCCGCCATGGACTTCTTCAACCGCGTCGCTCAAGTGGCCGAGGACGACGGCCATCACCCCGACCTGCATTTGGAGGGGTATCGGAATGTGGCGATTGAGCTTTGGACCCACGCCATTGGTGGCCTTTCTGAGAACGACTTCATTCTGGCCGCCAAGATCGATCAATTGCCCATCGAGATGAAAGAACCCAGTAAAAAGTAGGGGAAGACCGCCCGCGGCCGGCAAACAGGAGAGCCTAGCGCGGAACACCCAGGGATTCTTTATTCCCGACTTCCTTGGGGGTGAAAACCGTCATTTGAACATTCCCGCAATCCTGCTAAATTGCCGATGCAAATGCGCAAGGCAGGAATTTTGGAAGGCGCCGCCGGGCGCGGCAAGCACGGATGCGACGACTCACCCGCTATATCCTGGCCGAACTCTTGAAGTTCTTCGCGGTCAGCCTGTTTGGCATGACCGCGTTGGTGATCGTGGGCTGCATCATGCAGGAGGCGGTGCGCTTTGGCTTCGGGCCCGCCACGCTGGTGCGGATGACCCCCTACATGGCCCCCAATGCTTTGCGGTTCGCCATTCCCGGCACCATTCTCCTAGCCACCTGCTGTGTATTTGGCCGCATGTCGTCGTCCAACGAGGTGGTGGCGGTGCGCTCGCTGGGCATTTCGCCCATAACACTCATTGCTCCCGCGCTGGTGTTGGCGTTCCTGCTTAGTTTGGCGACGGTGTGGGTCAACGACTTGGCGGTCACCTGGGGACGCGAGGGCGTCCATCGTGTGGTGTTGGAGTCGATCGAGAAGATCGTCTACGGCATGTTGCAAACCCAACGCTCCTACGCCACGCGGAAAATGTCGATCAACGTCAAACGCGTCGAGGGGCGCCGATTGATTCGGCCGACCATCACCATTCATGGCCGCGACGGCCAGCCGCCTTTGACCTTGATGGCCCAAGAGGCCGAGCTGCGCCGCAACGAAAAGAACCAGTCGCTCAGCCTGGTGCTGACCAACGGCGTTGCCGAGCGCGGCTCGCTGCGGTTTGAGTTTCACGACACCATCGAGCACGACATCCCGCTTGCGCAAGCCTCAAAGAAGGGGGAGTTCTCGGAAAGCCCCTCGGAATGTCCTCTCGCACGCATCCCCGCAGAGATCGCCCGCCAACGCCAAGAGATTCAGCAGATTCGCCAAGCACTGGCGGCCGAAGCGGCCTATCAGATGATGGCTGGCGACTTCGCCGCTTTGAGCGAGCGAACATGGTTTGCGCGGCGGTTGGAGCTAGAGAACGCCGAACGGCGGCTGTGTCGCTTGCAGACCGAGCCGTGGCGCCGTTGGGGAACGGGGTTTAGCTGTTTGTTCTTCGTGCTGGTCGGCGCGCCGCTGGCCATCCAAATGCGCAACTCCGATCTTTGGACGACCTTCGGCGTTTGCTTTCTGCCGATCCTGCTCGTCTACTATCCGTTGCTTATGCTCGGCACCGACTTGGCCAAGACCGGCGCTTGGCCCCCTTATTCCGTTTGGCTGGGCAATGTCTTGATGCTGGTGGCGGGACTGTGGCTCCTGCGCCGCGTGACGACGCGGTGAGAGAAGTATCTGCAAGTTAGGCGTTGTCGTCGCGGGCGCCATCGGGTCCACTACAGATATGAACTACTTCGCTCACGGACAACGGTTTCTGCACGACCCGTATTTTTTGGCCGGCACGGCGATTCCCGACTGGTTGAACGTGGCCGACCGTCGAGTGCGGGTCCGCAGCAAACACGCCAAAACGTTGGTGAACGATGCCGATCCACAGATTGCAGCGGTAGCGCGGGGCGTGGTCCAGCACCATCGCGATGACGACTGGTTCCATGGCACAGCGGCGTTCACCGAGTTGTCGTGGGCTTTTACCGCTCGTGTGCGCGACGCTCTGGCGCCCGATCCCGGTTTGCGTCCAAGTTTCCTCGGCCACATTCTGGTCGAGATACTGCTCGATGCAGTGCTGATTGCTCAAGCGCCCGAGCGGCTCGAAGCATATTACGCCGCATTAGAGACGCTCGACCCAGCGGTGGTGCAAGAGGCGGTCAATCGGGCCGCGCCGCGTTCCACTTCGAACCTGGCGCCGCTGATCCCGCGGTTTATTGAAGCACGGTTCCTGTTTGACTACCTGGACGACGCCCGACTTCTGGCGCGGCTCAACGGGGTGATGAGCCGCGTAGGACTTGCGCCGCTGCCACCCTCCTTAATGGAAGTCTTCCCCGATTTCCGCCGCCGCGTCGCCGATCGTCAGGAAGCACTCTTAACCGAGCCGGTCTAGCCAGCGATGCTTCATCGCTTACGTGTAAGGCGGATGAGGACCTTGCGGCAAACGCCGTAAACGTTGCGAAGCGCAGCTTGGCAGCTTCTCTGAACAAGCGACGGTCATTTTCCACGGGTGCTTCCCTGTTTCTGGCGATCGCTGTACAGGTTGTTGCCCGGGCGAACTTGTCTGTTGTTATCGGGCTGCGTTAGTTCGTGTTCGCGCTGGAGTAAGGCGCGTTTGCGTTCAACACCCCAACGGTAGCCGGCCAGAGCTCCGTCGGTCCGTACAACGCGATGACACGGAATCGCAACCGCCAGTGGGTTGGCGGCGCAGGCATGAGCGACCGCCCGTACCGATTGGGGACTACCGATTCGCCGCGCCAGTTCGGTGTAACTGACAGTCGAACCCGGCGGAATCTTCCGCAATGCATGCCAGACGCGCTGCTGGAACGCGGTGCCGCGAACATCCAGCGGCAAGTGAAACCCCGAAACCGGATGCTCTACAAAACCCACAACTTGGGCCATCCATTGTTCAAACGCCGCATCACCGCCGATCAACTCGGCCAGGGGAAAGCGATCTTGCAGTTCGTGAACCAACGACTCCGGATCATCGCCCAAGAGAATCGCACATACTCCTTGGTTGGTAGCGGCCACCAGAATAGAGCCTAGCCAGCATTCACCAACCGCGAAGCGAATTTGCATCCCCTTCCCTCCTGCACGAAAAGCCGTGGGCGTCATTCCCAGTGTCTCCAAGGATGCTTCATAGAAGCGGCTACTGGACGGGAAGCCCGCATCATAGATGGCCGAGGTTACGGTGGCGGCGGTGGCCAGTTTCTGTTGCATGCGCCGAGCCCGATGGGCGGCGGCGTAACGCTTGGGAGTCAGGCCGGTATGCGCTTGAAATATCCGATCAAAGTGACGCCGGCTCAGTCCTGCCGATGCGGCCAGGTCGTCGAGCGCCGGCGCCTCTTCCGCAGCGTCGATCAGGCGGCAGGCCCGCGCGACCAGCGCCGCGTGACGTTCAGCCAAAGGCGCCTCGGTCGGCTTACAGCGCCGGCATGGCCGATACCCCGCCGCCTCGGCCTCACGCCAGGTCGCATGAAAAGAAACATTCTTGCGCAACGGCAGCCGTGCAGGACACCCCGGCCGGCAGTAGACGCCCGTGGTGCGCACCGCGTAGACGAACGCCCTATTGGCTGCGGGGTCGCGCTCGACGACGGCTTGCCAGCGCTGGTCGTCGGTCGAGTAAGAAGATCCGGCGGAGACGTTCAGGCTGGACACGGCAGGCATGGAAACTTCGTGACGGAAGGCGATTGCAGCAAAGACGTCGGAGACGTCCTGCCTTCCATCGTATCCGTTTGGCAAACCGGCCGAACTCCGATTCTTGCGTTCAAATTCGCTTTTCCCAGAGAAGCGGCTTTGCGGAACAAGCGGCCTTGGAGCGAGAACGGTTTAGCGAAAGTGGATTTGGCAGGTGTCGCCATCGCAGGCTTCGATCTTGCCTAACCGGTAGCGACGCTTGGCGATCTGGCGGTATCCCCATTGCCACAAAGGCAGACTGAAGGGAATGTGCAGCATCGGCGCCAGAAGCCAGAGCCAGGGAAGGCGTCGGGTCAGGTAACGGAACGCAGCGGCGCCGCCGTAGCGGCGGCCATCGGGCGTGACCACGTACATTTGCTCCATCAATTGCTCGTGTGTCAGGTCGGGCCAGCGCTCCGCCACTCGCTTGTCATGCAACGAGAGGAACGCCAAACGCCCCCGTCCGTCCCACTGCGCTAGCCGCCGTACCTGGTTGGTGCAGAAGCGACAATGGCCGTCGTAGATCACTACGTCGGCTTCGGGCCGATCCTCAATCTGCGGCAAGGTGTCCGCTCCACCCGGCGAAGCAATAGTCATATCACGTGTTCCTGATGCACCGATGCGTTGATCGGCAGAAGGCGCTGTTCCTTGCGCTGGTTCGGGTTTCGTTCTGACGCTCGACGATCTGCTTCCCCCTGCCCTCTTCTCTCTTCAAAACCGTAGCCTTGCGCGGCAGTTAACGCGGGGCGGAGCGACTACTAATTTTTTCGTAAGACCCCCTCGTCAGGGCATTACTTTTCCAATTGTATCCGATAATATCAGTACGTAGGCTACGAATCCCATACTGGGGGTAGTGCGCCTGGCTCATCTCGATCCCTCCCGACCGCTGGCCGGGGCTCGTCTCATGCACCAAGGATCGCTGCGATGGAAGAGATCAAAAAACAAGTGGCGCGTGCTCGGCGGCGGCTGGTGCTGCAACAGTTTGGCGTGATTGTCGCATGGTCGCTCTTTGTGTGCTTGCTGATCGCCGCGATTGCCTTGGCGGTACCTAAGATCTGGCCGATACCGACGCTGGACTATTCCTGGTGGATGTGGGGCTGGATTGGCGGAGCGGTGGGCGTGGCCCTGGCGGTCGCCGCGATCATTACCTGGTGCGTGCGTCGCAGCCCGCTCGATGCGGCCATAGAAATCGACCGCCGCTTTGGTCTGAAAGAGCGGGTGGCCAGTACGCTTTGGCTCGCCCCGGACGAGATGGAAACAGAAGCCGGCCGAGCCCTGATGGAAGACGCCTTGCGGCGCGTAAGCCGCATCGACGTGACCGAGCGCTTCCCCTTTTCTTGGAACTGGCGGGCGCTGTTGCCGCTCTTGCCCGCGGCGGCCGTGTTTGTGCTGGCGGTGTTTGTTGATAATGCGACGCCCGATCCCCGCTCTGCCAGCGCCAGCACCGTGGCCGACGCCGAACAAGTAAAGAACGCCGCTGCCGCCCTCAAGAAAAAGGTGGTGGAGCAGCGCAAAAAGGTTGAGGCCGATAAGGGCCTGGAAGAAATGGCCGACATGTTCAAGAAGTTTGAGGAGGCCATCGACGAACTGGCCAAGAGCGACAAGGCCGACCGCAAGGAGGCCATGATTAAGCTCAACGATTTGGCGAAGGAGCTGGAGAAGCGCAAAGAACAACTCGGCGGCGCCGAGCAAATGCGCGACCAGATGAAGGGCCTGAAGAATCTCAACCGCGGCCCGGCCGACAAGATCGCTCAAGCCCTGAAGGAAGGAAACTTCAACAAGGCGCTTGAAGAAGTCAAAAGCCTGCAAGAGAAGCTCAAGAACGACGAGCTGACCGAGGCTGAAAAGAAAGAGCTGATGGAGCAGCTCGCGCAGATGGAGAAGAAGCTGAAAGATCTGGTCGACGCCCACGAACGGGCTAAGCAAGAGTTGGCCGAACGCATCAAGCAGGCCCAGAAGGCGGGCGACATGGCCGCTGCGGGCGAACTCCAGCGGCAACTGGACAAGCTCAAGCAGGCCGACGAGACCATGAGCCGCATGCAGCAAATGGCCGACAAGCTCGGTCAGTGCCAACAGCGCATGCAGCAGGGCGACATGCAAGGCGCCGCCGCTCAGCTTGCCGAGATGGCCGACGAGCTACAAGACATGCAAGCCGAACTGGTGCAATTGGAAACGCTGGACGAAATGCTCGACCAGATCGCCGACGCCAAGGAATCCATGAATTGCCAGAGTTGCAATGGCCAGGGATGTGAGGCTTGCATGGGAATGGGCTTCGGCCGGAACGGCCGCATGGGCGAAATGGCCGGCATGGGACTGGGCGAAGGGCAAGGCCGCGGCGAACGTCCCGAAGAACGGACGGATACCGGCACGTATGACTCGCAAGTGCGCGACAAGCCTCGCCCGGGTGAAGCGGTGCGCGTGGGCAACGCCGATGGTCCGAACGTGGCCGGCGTCTCACGCATGGAAGATGCGGCGCCGCTGAGCTTCTCACTTGCCGAAGACGCCGACCCGCTGGCCGATCAGCGTCTCCCCCGCGCTCAGCGCGATCACGCCAAGCAATACTTCGAAGCTCTTCGCGAAGGCAAGCCCTAGTCGACCACGGCAAATAGGTTCCGTCGAAGTCGGCGGGACCACGTTGCGTTGGGCGTCTTCGTCGCTGGAACGCAGTTCGATCGGTTTACGCGGGTACAAACTCACGGGGCAAAGCCGAAACGTATAGCATAGGCGCGCAGCGCAAGGAAAACGCGCCGACGCCCAAGATCTCTGGAGGACGGTTCTCCGCGATGCAACTTAGACGGCCGGCTCGGTGGACGCGTCATAATCCCAAGGGCTTTGAGGGCCAGCCGGCTTGGGGGCTTTCTCGGGGTGGAGTTGCAACTCGTCCTCCAATACCCGCTGCGGAGTTTGTTCTCGCTCGGCGGCGACTTCGCGGGCGGCCAGAATGAGATTCACCAGGAAGATAAAAGCCGCAGCGGCGGGGACAATCACGTACACCGCGAGATCTTCCCCCATGAGCTTATCGTCCAGAATCGCAGTGATGGTCCACACCCAATTGGTTGCTTGCAAGAGGGTGTACTCCTCGGCCATGGTTACGCCCAAGAGCGTTAACTGCACCAGGAACGGCACAATAGCGCCCATCGCCGCGAGAAACAAATTGATGACAAACGACATTGCCAGCCCGCCCCAAATGAACCGCCGCACGAACATCAGCAAGAGCCGGCCTGTTCCCAGGTAAGCGGCAACGTACGAGACGAGCATCAGCGAGAACATCATCCATCGCTCGCTGCGCATTACTTGGCTTTCAACTCCCATCCAAACTGCCACAGCATTTAGGATCCCGAGCACCACCGTCAGCGACACCAGGTTAGCCACGGTAAACGCGTACCCGACGCCCGAACCGGGGTTAAACCACGTTAAAAATACCCGCCCCAAGAAACTTTGCGGTAGCGAGCGCCGGGCGCGGGGCGAAAGCTGCGGCGCTTCGCCCGTCAACAACGCGCCCATGAATGCCCAGTAAACGGCAGGGAACAAAACCGCAGCGTAAAGGAGGTCGCCCTGTTGGAACCGAAGCCAGAAGTAGACGATCCAACCCAACCACAACAGTTGGTGAACCGCCATGGTGATGCGCAAGCGGGTGGAGCGGTTCGCGCTGACGAAGGTTAACTGTGCCGCGGCCGCCTGGAGGAAAAGCACCACAAAGGCCACATACGCCGTCAGGCACGCCGCCATTGCCAGCCAGAAGTCAGGATCGTCGTACCCTAGGCTTCCGCCCGCGGCCAGGATCTGCACCACGGCCGATGACCACACCAACCCCACAACCAACAACACCAAAAGGAACACCACCGACAACAACACCTGCCAATTCCGCGACCGCGTGGCCGTAGCGACGAGCAGCCCGACGACCGACATTCCGACCGAGATAAAGAACGTCCAGAAAAGCACCAGCCCGATCGAGACAATGTCTACGCCCCGCAGAATGTAGGTGAACACCAGGCAGGGTGAGAGCGCCGAGTAGTAAACGATCATTTGCAGCACCGCACTCCCCAGCTTGCCCGTCACAATCAGCCGTGGAGAAAGGGCGGTGATGGAAAGTAATTCGTAAGTGCCGTCTTCACGTTCGGCCGCAAGCGAACGAAAAGCCGCAAAGGGCGCCACCACCAAGAGCGGAACAGCCAGCACAAAATAATAACCCGCCAGCATGAAGGGACCGGCCGGCGCGTAATACACGCCCGGCGAGAGCATGGCGATCCCTAGAAGCGACCAACCCCATCCGCACAGCAAGAGCAGCGTAAACGTAACCACAAACTGCCGGCTCTTAAGGGCCTGCCGAGCCTCTTTGACCAAGATCGGGTTGAGCCGCTCGCCGGCGCGCTCCAGAAACTGGTCCACACGGTCCAGCACGGTTGCATGGGCGTCGGGCGTGGATGTCGCTGCGGAATTTTCAAGCGTCACAGAAGGATCGGCGGCCGTCATTATTGCACTGCTCCGCGCGTAACTTGCATGAATACGTCTTCCAGCGACTTTTGCTTGCTGCCGAACTCGATAATTTCGAAGCCGGCCTCGACCATGGCTCGCAAGAGCGCCGCTTCGGCGTGGCGATCGCCCTGATGCGAGAAGTGGACCAGTTCGCCGTCCACTTCGATTCGCTCGACATCGTCGCGATGCCCCAGCCAGGCCGCCAGCGGCCCGCCGCCTCCGAGCACGCGCACCTTCACGTCGCTATGCGTGCGCTGCGCTTTCTGGATTTCTTCGACGCTGCCGACCGCCAACAGCCGGCCTTGCTCGAGGATTCCCACCTGGTCGCACATCTCGGCCAACTCGGTCAAGATGTGCGAGCTGACCAGAATGGTCTTTCCCTCGGCGGCTAGCTCGCGAATCATGATCCGCAGTTCAATGCGGGCGCGGGGGTCCAATCCCGCGGCGGGCTCATCCAGAATCAGCACCGCCGGATCGTGAATCATCGCACGGCCCAGGCAGAGCCGTTGCTTCATTCCTTTGGAGAGTCCGCGCGTGGGTTTCTCGGCCAGCGCATCCAGCCCGGTAAAGCTCATCACTCGTCGCAACGCTTGTTGCCGCTCTTTGCCCACGAGCCCGTAAGCGCGGGCGAAGAAGTCCAGGTACTCGCGGCAGTTCACGTTCGGATAGGCGCCGAAGTAGTCGGGCATAAAGCCGAGCCGTCGTCGCACGCGTTCTGGATCGTTAACGACCGAGAACCCATCCACGTACGCATCGCCGTAGGACGGCAGATCGAGCGTGGCGAGGATTCGCATGCTGGTCGTCTTGCCCGCTCCGTTAGGGCCGATGTAGCCGAACACTTGCCCCTTAGCGACTTCGAACGACACATCGTCGACCGCCCGCACCGTTCCGAAGAACCGGTGCAGCCGCCGTAACTCGATCTTGGGAGAAGGGGAAATCATGTCAAATGCTGTACATGAAGGAAAGGCGCCCGCCGCCACGGAACGCCGCCGCCCGATTTCAGTCGCCGCCCAGAGGGCGCTAGTTACGGCGATGGGCGGTCAACGGGGGGCGCCCGGTCGCTTCATGTAGCTCCTTTCGCTGGGGGCTTACCATCGGCCGACAATCACATGCAGGCTTTGCATTTGCTTGACTTGTTCCACACCCAAAGGAACTTCAGGCGAGTGAGGCGCCAACGCGGCGTAACTACCCGGCGGTAGTGCATCGGGAGTCTTTAGCACGAGGCGTTGCAGCGCTCGCTCCAGCACGCTTGTTGCAACGGTGGGTTCGCTTAGCCCACTCTCGGCGTGGCCGGCCCACCAGTATGCGGCGGAATTCCCAAAGTCCAACGCGTGGCTGTGTTCACGAGGGTTGTAACCTTTGGGGTTTGCCGGCCTTACGGCCTTCATGGCGCGTTCGAGTCGTTCGGCGGCGTCGGGCCAGGCGATGGGCGAGAGCGCGGCGGTTTGCCCCTCGGCCAACCCGTCGGTGGCGAAGAAGTTGCCTTGAGGATCACAGATGACCAGGAACTCCAATGGCGTTCCCAACCGGTTGGTTGCCCGCGGCGCTTTGCCCGTGGTGTCTATTTCAACTTGGGCCTCCGTCTCGCGAGCCTGCACCACCATCAGTTGCGATGTCACGCGCGAAGCCAAGTAGCCCTTGGCGAGCGTTTGCGCGTACTCCCAATCAATCCAGTGTTGCGCTTTGTCTTGATAGATTGCTTCGATCGGCTGCACGTCGATTGGATACACTGCCGCCGACTTGGGAAACTCCAACCCGCGCGAGGGCGTCAGCGCCGCATAATACGATTGCCTTGACCACGACACGCTGCGCCCGATTCGTTGGTCGATCTCGGTGTAGCTGCGAAGCCGGGCTTTCACGCCTAGACCATCGGTGAGAAATGCATAGCCAAACAGGCTGAGCGTGACCACTATCGCCCCCAGCGGCACGGTAACCAGCAACAGGTACAGTCGGCCGCTGCGCACCAGCAGCCAGTAATTGAGCGGCCCGATCACCACCACGAACAACGAAATCAACACCAGGAACGAGCTCACCGGGGCCATGCCCACACCCGGGACAAGCAGGTTCCAGTAATCCAAGTTGCGGCGGTTAAGCGACAACCCGTGTCGCTGATACCACATCCAGTCGTTGGCGCCGATCGTGTTCAACATCCAGCCCCAGTCGGCGGGCGTGCCCGGAAATGGATTTTCAGCCGCTATCGCCACCACACGCCCCAGGTTCATCCGCCGCCAGACAAAAGTTGGCTTGCTGGGCGCGTTCGGACTTCCGGTTGCAGCGGTTGGCGAACTCTCCTCTTCTAGGCCCGGGTACGCGCCGCCGTAGTACAGGCCCGCGCCGGCCAGTTGATGTGTGTAGTGTTCGTTGCGCGGCGCCTTCCAACCGCGATACTCGGCGCTAGCCGCCTCGGGTGCGGCGGGCAAGTCCAATAGCTGTTCCAGTTCCTCCAGCCGCGAGAAGTCTTCGCCTACGTCGTAGACGCATAAGGTGGGGCCGGTCGCCAGGGTGTGGCGCACGGCCCGCCACGTCTGCGGGTGATGCTGGACCATCGTCCGTAGATCGTCCAGCGAGAGGAACACCAAATCGAACCCGGTATACGCCAGCCACGATTCGGGCAAGTCGCTTGGCGGCAAGATCTCCATTTTCGACCATCCCGAAAGCGACTCTAGCAACGCCAGGTCGGTCACGCGCTCTTGCGCGTTGTAGCCTAGGCTCGCCAAGTCAGGCGACGGACGCACCTCGACTAGGGCTCGCACGTCGGGAAGCGTGTACGTGTTCCCCGCCGCGCCAGCTGTCCGTAAACTGGCGATGTTCGACAAACGAGCTGCCCGCGGCGGTGCGTCGACGTCGATGAACAACATCGCGGGCGAGGCTTCACTCCAGCCGTAATTGCCCGTGAACGCCATTCCGCCAAGGTACGAAAGGTCCTTAAGACGCTCGCCATCTTCGTAGAACTCCACCGAAAAGCCGGTCCACTGTTCGCGCTGAGGAACCAGAAGGGTGGCTGTGACGCTGGCGGCGTTTTGCGGCAGCACAATATAGTCGGTCACGCCGCAGTAACTTTGCCATCCGAGCCAACCGTTCGGTTTGAACTCAACGCGGATCGTGCGTTCCGCTGCGGCCGGGCCCGGCGGCCAGTTCGTTACTGTGATCTGGACTGGGCGGTAACCGTTGGCGTCGACCCAGGTGGTGTCCAAATCGACACGCAGCCCGCTGGTGATCTTGGCCCCGATCGGAAGCGATGCCTGCGTTCCGGTGCCGGCCTGGGCTGTTGCCGCCGCCAGCAGCGTGACGACTCCCCACCACGCAAAACACTTTTGCCTGCACATGGCCAATCTCCATTTTCTGGAGCGCCGTCGCCTGTCAACGCCAACCTGAGGTTTCTATTTAACTCAATCCGGATCGGGCGGGGCCGGAACCAATCGCGGGGGCAAGCGATCGCTGGCAAAAGGCGACTCCACCTTGGGGCCCTGCCGCCGAAACACCAACGACAACAGCCACGACAAAAAGAACAACCCGGCGTACACCAGCGCCATGACGACGGCGGCGTAGCCGGCAACGCAAACCGCCAGCGCCCAGGCGCTTCCTCGATACGCCAGCGATTGCACTAGCGAGAACAAGCACAGCGCCGTCACAACAGCCAGGATCAGGCGAAGCGAAAAGCGAGGCAAAAGCATACACCAGCCGAGAGAGAAGCCAACGTATGGGACCAGCAACGGTATTCGTCGCTCGCCGCCCAATCTCGGGGAGAAAAGGATGGCGTGATTCTAGTTTCTTAGTAACTCCCTCGCCATCCACCAAACATGGGGGAGTTGTCGTGCTTTCTGCTATCTGCAAACTCGCCGCTTCCCTCCGAAGCGGCCCGAGGTGATGTTTGGGGGCAAAAAGGCCGAAAAAACTCTTAGCTCACCGCTCGCGGGTGCGGTTGACAAACACCCGCGCCCCTTGC
>CAYWIS010000077.1:0-24570 GCA_964458385.1 uncultured Pirellulaceae bacterium | reverse complement strand
ATGTAGTAACGGTCGCCGAAGAGGCGGTGGAACCACTGGGCGATTTCCATGGCCTCTTTCAAGTGGTCCTCGGCCCCAACGCCGCGCAGAATGGCCCGGCTGAACTCGCTCGAGACGCAACCCGAAAGGCAGATGATCCCCTCGTTGTAGCGTTCTAGCAGCTCCTTATCGATACGTGGCTTGAAATAGAACCCTTCCAGGTAGGCCGCCGACGCCAGCTTAATCAGGTTCTTAAACCCCGTTCGATCGCGGGCCAGCAGCGTTAAGTGGTAGCTGGCTTCTTTCATGCTGCCGGAGCTTTTTTCGAAGCGGCTGCCCGGTGCAATATAGGCTTCGCAACCGATGATGGGATTGATCCCCGCCGCCTTCGCCGTCCGGTAGAACTGCAAGGCCCCGTGCAGATTACCGTGATCGGTCAGAGCCAAGGCGTTCATCCCGTGACTCTTGCACCGTTCAACCAGCTTATCGATCGGCCCCGCCCCATCTAGCAAGCTGTAGTGACTGTGACAATGCAGGTGAACAAACGAACGCTGCGACATGTACCTTGATTCCGTTGCCCCGAAAGAAAGTCAGTCTGCACGACCACCCTCATTTTACGGGGAGGCGCCAAACGACGCCAGCACAATCAAGGCGCCCCGATCATGCGAGAAAACCCAAGAAAAAACGCCCTTCGCTGTGGGGGCGCAACTCCAACAGAAGGGCGTTAAGCGCGAATGCGGTCAAGGGCGTTTTTGAACTGCGGATTGGGGCCTCGCGCGATGGGCTTGACGGTTAAAACTCCCGCAGGCTGGCTCTTGTCCTAGTTACCGCGCTCTTCGCGTTGATCGGCTGGGCCGGGGGGAGCTTTCTCGGCGGGCGTTACGCCCTGCACCGGCTCGGGCGGCGGCGATTGAGGTGGGGGCCCAGGTTTGGCTCGGAGCGTTAACGCCGCCAGTTGCCCCTGCCGCGCAAAATCAATCGCTTCCGCCAAAATGCGGGCCGTCTCTTGCGAGGCGTGGAAGCCTTTGGAGTTTTCGGCGTAAACAAAGTCGAGCCGCCATTGCGCCTTGCGCTGCAGTTTCCAGGCCTCTTGAAGGTCTTCCTCTGACACGCCAGAGGCCTTGGCCGCAGCAATGGCGTCGACCATTTCGGTATAGGCTTCGGCGGTTCGCTCCACCAGCGCCCGCGTCCGATCTTGAATGGTGTGGGCGCGGCTCAGTAATTCCTCTTCCGAAACACGGTGGCAGGTTTGGCATGACCGCGCAATGTTCAACAAGGGGCTGCGCACCTGGTGGTCCGACACCTTGAGCGCTCCTTGTCGGATATACGGCATATGACAGTCGGCGCACGAGACGCCACTGCGCGCGTGGATGCCCTGGCTCCAGGTTTCAAACTCGGGATGCTGCGCCTTGAGCACCGGCGCCCCCGTCACGCCATGTGTCCAATCAGAGAACTCTTGCTCGTCGTAGTATTGTTCGATCTCTTCGACCTTAATTCCGTTGTGCCAAGGGTAAGTGAGAGTCTTCTCGGGCCCACGGAAATAGTATTCGACGTGACATTGCGCACACACGTAGGTGCGCATCTCTTGACGCGTGGCGTCGCGGTTGACGTCGTAATCTTTGATCCCCTGGTGCGCTTTGAGCGCTTTGATCCCGGTAATGAAGGCAGGGCGGGTGACCCGCAACGCCATCGTTTCAGGATCGTGGCAATCAATACAGCTCAGGGCGTGCTGTATGAGCAACTCGCCCTTATCATCTTTGAGGTTGCGAGCCTCGGTGTAGGGCATCGCACAGACTTTTTCAAAGCCGGCCATGACGTCGCCGCCGCCTACATGGCGATAGGCGGGTAACACCGACGCATGGCAATGCAGGCAAGCGCCTGGTTGGGGACGCTGAAGCACACGCTCGGTTTGCTCCTGGTCTAGCAGCATGTATGCGTGTCCGCGGGCCTCGCGGTAATCCAGCGCGAAGGCGTAACCCGAAAACAACGTCCGCAGCCACGGGTCTTTGTCCAAGAGTTGTTGGGGCACAGCGTCGCTGCCGCCGTACCGTGTGCGTTCGTAATCCAC
This sequence comes from uncultured Pirellulaceae bacterium, assembly GCA_964458385.1. Classification (GTDB taxonomy): domain Bacteria; phylum Planctomycetota; class Planctomycetia; order Pirellulales; family Pirellulaceae; genus JAHWKS01. The sequence continues at coordinate 22,523 of CAYWIS010000077.1, read as the reverse complement.
CGTGCGGAGGAAGCTGTCGTACTGGTGTGGCCAGTTCTGCCCCCAGACTGCCGGATCAATCGTCGATTCGGTGACTTCCACCGTGCGAAAGTAGGGGGTGCGAGCCTCCTGCTTCCGCTCGAAGATGCTGACCAGCAGCGCGGTTGCCAGGAACGTTAGCACCGCCGTCACCGCAATTACCGCCAACAGCGTTCCTTTTCCCCAACGTCCGTGCGAAGGAGCCGAGCAAGGGGCGTCGTCGGGAGGCGTTGTGTTCATGATGCGAGTTTCCCCAGGAGCGAAACTGAGCGGAAAACGATGTGGCGAGGGCGGCTACCGCGCTGCGCCGTGCCCCACGCCAGCATGACAGTGGACACAAGAGATCGCCTCGTCGGGAGCGATGGCTAACATTTCGTGCGCTACCCCTTCGTGGCAATGGATACAGTTGTGTTGCAAGATGCGCGCGTTGCGGCGATTGATTTGGATCGGCTCGTGGAAATTTTGAAAGGTAAACGCCCACGAATGGCGCAGACCGTTATCAGCCTTCGCGATGTACTTGGGAATGAACTCGTGCGGCAGGTGGCAATCGACACAGCCCGCTACGGCGTGATGGCTGCTGTGTGTCCAAGAGTCGTACTGCGGCTGCATGATATGGCAGTTGACGCACGCCCGCGGATCGGTGCTGAAATACGAGGTGCCCTCACCGTAATGAAAGGTGTACGCCCCTACGCCCAGCAGGGCGCCCGTCGTGATGGCGGCCCACAGTCCCAAAGCTCCCAGGCGAATCAGCATCGCGGCGTCCTCCTGCGGTGGCGGCTGCGGTAACGAAGGCAAGAATCGTGCCCAATTGGATTGGAATTGGGCGCCTCCGCCAAGCCGCTTCCTAGCTGGGCCGCTCCCGGCGACCCCCTGGCGAGCAGCATGTTCCCCCAGCGGCGACCGTTTGTCAACGTACCCAATGGGCGCCTAGGAGGCGGACTTGGCGAAGCGCCGTTGCTCCAAAGACGCGGAGCTTGGTACAACCGAGGGCATGGCTGGCGAAAGAATTGATTTATCGAGCGAGCCGACAACTCGCCCCCCGGACTCAAAGGATGAGGGGCGGCGTTTTCTCGGCGTGCATTTCGCCTGCTGTGGCGTGTACGCCCGAGCGTACATCAACCGAGAAGGGACGGCCTATGTCGCCCGTTGTCCTCGGTGTTTTGGGCTGGCGAACTTCGTAATTGGCGCAGACGGAAGCGCGGGGCGGTTCTTTAGTGTCTCTTGATCCGTACGTCGCTTTTCCGTACTATGCGCCGCCCCGCGGCGAGGGATGAGTTGTGCTGGATTTTGAAGTTCAACGCTGCACGCGCCGCTGCGCCGCCTTGGACCGCGAGCTGGCGCCGGGCGAGACGTTTTACTCGGTGCTGATCCCCCAAGGGGGAAACGTGGTGCGGCGCGATTATAGCGCCGAAGCCTGGCAAGGACCGCCCGAAGAGGCGATCGGGTGGTGGAAATCACAAATGCCCGACGCCGCGGGGGCTCGCAAGGTTACGTTGGCGCCGAACGACGTGATCTTGCAGTACTTCGAACAGTTAGAAGGCGAAGCCGACAAACAGGACATGCGCTATGTGCTGGCGTTGCTGATGATTCGCCGCCGCATTCTGCGTTTGGAAGATACCGAAAAAGACGAACAAGGACAGGAAACTCTGGTGTTGTTCTGCACCCGCAACGACGCCGAGTATCGGACGCCGGTGGTTGTGCCTACCGAAGCCCGAGCCGCCGAAATACAGGCGGAGTTGATGAAGTTGTTGTATTCGGAATCCTAACGCCGCGTGCTCCGTACGTGGCTGATTGTCGATCAGACGTTTCAAGTGATTGCTGAGATCCAAGCCCTCTGGTGGAACCAAGGGCGCCATCGGAGTTCAGGTTGGCTCAGCGCCTTCTCGCGCCCCCGGGCAAGATGCTCGCTTCCCGTGGGGAGGCGGACCAACGGGGAAAGAACAACGCCCCGCTTTGGGCAAGGACGCCATTGTGAACCGTTATCTGTTGGGGCTGCTGATTGTGGGCGGCGTCTTCGCGGCCAGTGGGGCGAGTTGTCCGCTACGCCCGCAAAACTCTGGCGCGCTGCCGCCGGTGGCGTTCTCGGCGCCGCCGAGCCTGGATCAGGTGATTCAGGTGGTCAACGCCAATAGCGCTTCGGTGCGGCAACTGCAGGCGGAAGGCGCAACGCTCTCGGCGCCGGGGATTCCTCCCTTGCGGGCCGATTTGGTAATGGAGCGCCCGCGGCGGTTCCGATTGCGAGCGCAACTGACGGGCTTCACGGGGCCCGAGATCGACCTGGGCAGTAACGACGAAGTGTTGTGGATGTGGGTCAAGCGGAGTCATCCTCCCGCAATCTATTTTGCCCGTCACGACCGATTCCATCTGAGTCCCGCGAAACAGATCTTGCCGATTGAGCCTCCCTGGCTGATTGAGGCGCTAGGTTTGACCTATCTTGATCCTCTGGCGCGGCATGAAGGGCCCTTTGAGACGGGGGACGGCCGTCTGGAGATCCGTTCGCGGGTGTATTCGCCCCAAGGCGAGATGAGCCGTGTGACCCTGTTGGATAATCGTTACGGCTGGGTCTTGGAGCAACGCGTTCACGATCCAGCGGGGCGACTGGTGGCGGTGGCCCGCTCATCGCAACACCGGCACTATCCGGCGTGGCGCGTTACCTTGCCTCACCGTGTGGAAGTGGAGTTGCCGCCGGCACAAATGGAGTTCGCCATGGAAGTGCCGCGATACACAATCAACCAGATAGCGGGTGACCCGGCGGGGATTTTCGCCATGCCTCAAATCGAAGGCTATCCGCTGATTGATCTAGCCGATCCTCGGTTGGCGCCGCCGGGACAACCGGCGCCACCGGCGCCAGCGATTTACTACTCAGCGGCGCCTCCTCCGAATCATCTTTGGACTCAAGAACCGGCGCAGCCGTGGTGAAGGGATTCACGAAAACCGCCGAAACAAAAGATGTCGCTCTGCGCTAGTTAAAATGAATAGGAATTAAAGAGTTACCGCCGATGACCTGGCGGATGAAGATGCAAGCTATGTTTTTGATGCGGCGATTTGTTTTCCTGGGGGCGCGGGGTGCAACTCGTCGGAAAGTTTTGTCACGACGATTTAAGGTAATCCCATGAGTTGCCTGTTTGTACTGGACGATGGCCGGGCGTGCGCTCCGTCGCCGTGGGCCTTTGATGCGATTATTGCCGCTCTGGCCGAGCAACTGACCCAGACGGACGAAGAGCGGCAATTAGCCAGTTGGCTGCGGGATCAAATGGTCGAAACGAGCTTGGTAGGGCATCGCGTGATCGACCTGCGCGAGCTGACGCCCGAGTCGCGACGCCTTTTCCGACTCGCCGTCCAGCGGGCTGCGGCCCACGTGGGATACCCGTGTGCCGGCGATGGTGTTGCGGTGGCGACACCTGGTTGGATTCAGAGATTGCGGCGCCTTGCGCGGATGATCCAGTCGATCGATCGTGGTGAATCGCCCGACGCCCTTTCCGACGTGCCGGCGCCGATTGCCCCCAGTGGATTGCGGCGTGGTCCCGGTTGGCGCGCGGCGGTGGCCTGATCGCCGCGGAACCTAAGGGCCGCAGTAGTCGGAACTTACGACGCCGAAGTGTCGGCCTGCGCCTTGACGTTGCGCATCTTGGCGCGGGCGCGGCTGAGGGTGGGACCGATGCTGTTCTCGGGTATGCCTACTTCGGCGCTTATTTCGTGATAGCTGCGGCCTTCGAGATGATAGAGCCGAATCACTTCGGCCTCTTGCCCATTAAGGCCCTCAAGTAGCCGCTCGATTTCGTCGCGGTTGGTGAGCCGCTCTTCATCGGCGCCCGAGGCCGGATCTGCGGCGTGCTCAACTTGGTGATTGCCATTGCGGCCTGCTTCGGGTGGGTAGCCGTCCACCTGTTGTGTGGAGATCGTCGGCTTGCGTTTGAGTAGCTCTCGTACGACTACCCGGCGGGCGACAATGGTCAGATACGTGGCCAAGCTGCTATCGCCCCGAAAGCGGCGGAGCACCGCAAAATCATTGCTTACCAAGGTGAGGAACACCTCGGCGGCAAGATCTTCACGGTCATCGGGAGAAAGGTCAAGCGCACGGGCATTCGCGGTGTGATTCACCACATGAACCACCATCCCGAGAAACCGGTTGACAAACTCCTCCCACGCTCCCGGTCGACGTGCAAGGCAACGTTGGAGAAGATTACGGTCTTTAGGTGAAAGTGCCACGCGCGGTACCTTCGAGCAATGTCGCGAGGGTCCTAGGCGCTCCGTTGCCCTGAAACATCTCGGCGCCAGGGTGGCTCGGATAGTGCATCACTAGTAATTCTAGGTGCCGGGGGGGCTGGAAGCAAGTGTTGCGCCAAAGGACCTAAGAACGTTCGTCTCCGCTTGACAGCATTTTTCCCCCTCACTAGGATGCGCTATCAATTGTATCTAAGAAGTTCAACCCCTTCTCTTTCAACCACTTGGCGCGCCTGACGACACCACCGCGGACGTGCTAGGGAGATTTTGACATGACTCACGTTGTTGCCCAGCCTTGCTTTGGCTGCAAGTACACCGATTGCGTTGTGGTGTGCCCGGTCGAGTGCTTCTACGAAGGGGAGAAGATGTTGTACATCCATCCCGAGGAGTGCATCGACTGTGAGGCCTGCGTGCCTGAGTGCCCGGTCGAAGCGATTTTCCACGAAGATAATCTGCCTGAAGAGTGGAAACCGTTTGCCGAGTTAAACGCCGAGATGGCGCCGCAGTGCCCGGTCATCACCGAAAAGAAAGAGCCGTTGAAGAAAGACTGAACTGAACGGCGATATATCCGGGACGCTCCATTGCGTCGCCGCCCAGGTCGCGTTGTATTCGTAGCCCGACACCATCGTATGGTTGTTGGGTTTTTTTCTGCGCTGTGGACTGCGTTCTGTGGTCCTAGGATGGCCCTTGCGAAGTTTATCTCTCGATCAGCGCAAGCGTGCGACACCGCCGAATCACGCACTCCTCCCGCAGCCAGAAATGGGCCAAGCAGTATTTCTTGAAGAGCGTTTGGACCTCCAAGCCAGACGACGCATGGCCTAGTCGGCAAAACATCTTGCGGCCTCCGCCTACTACCTTTCCGAATGCCGGTTATGGCTGATTTCACGGAAGACGGCCGGCCACAACTTCCCACGGAGTCGACGTGCGGCCGAGCGCCGCGAATCTTTGAACCACCAATACGTTCGTCATCAGCAGGATCGACCAGCGCCGTCATTGGGGTTTGGGCGCGCCCTGCTTTTGAGAACGGCCGCCGGCGTGCCCAAGGGCATTGAGCATCAAACTGTCGCCCGCCAACAGCCAGGCGCCGCGGCGAGGCCGCACAAGCACGATCCCGAAAACAACGGCACGAAGGGGCACGGCAAACGCGCCTTGGGAACCGCGAATCACTCGGATGCTACCCCGATGTAAATTAGATCCTCGGGGGCTGATGGCCGAGGCGGCGCCGACATGCCCTGCTGAGCGGTAACCGCCGTAATGTTGAACAGATTGTGGCGTGTCGTCAGGGGTTGGCTAACCATTAATCGAACTGCGACGCGCGTAGCAGCGGCTCGGTAAACCGACTCAGGGAGTCCGTGGAGTTTTCCACCAACCAACTTCGGGCGCCAATCACCACGAATCATGGTGACTAGAACGTCGAGCGTACGTCAGCATCTGGCTAGAACACCAACCCTGTGGTTTGGTTTACATCATCACGAGTGGGATTTTGCCACCCAGATAGAGTCGTGGCGTTAAGGGGGAGCCTCGCTCGGCAGCTTGATTCCGCAAAGTTGACACGACGCCTTCTAAAGTGACTTCCAATGTGCTCGTCGCGATTGGAACCCGCTCCCCATGGGGCGCGCCGAACGATTTCAGCGAGGCGATAGTTTTCCTTCCTCTTGGTCTGTGAGCAAATGCCGGCTAGCGAAACGGGCGGTTAGGAAGAGCGGCCGAGTAGCATCGGAATACTTGGAATCGTAATACTCCGTTGGCTGAGCTGAACGTGCTCGGATAGAGCTTGCTGGCGCTTGGCGTTCGGTGCGTTCGGATTTCCTGGACGAAATTGTTCCAGCGCGGTTTGAAAACGTACGACCGACCGATCGCCACTGGTTGTCACGAAGCCATTGCTTGTATCGTCGGGCCAGCTTTCTCTTGATGGGGCGGCGCCAAACGCCGCATCGGCAAGTATTAGATGGCGGGCACAAAGGTTGTACCGTGCCTTCTGGGTGAATCTAAGTACGCTTGCTTCTTTGTTTAGCACTCTTGCTTATCCGCACCTTTTCTGAACAAGCCAACGCAACGAGAGTCGCCAGGCGGGATCTGCGACGCTTACCAAAGCTCGCGATCGCGGATTTCGTTACTTGGGCACAGATGCCAAGGAACATGATTTGCTCCCTTAGCACCGCGATGCTGGGCTGCGGAACGCCCAGCGTGTCGGAACTTCCCAAGGCAGTTCGAAGGAGACTCACGATGTACTGGAAGCAAGGACTGGCGACGATGGCGTTGGGCGCATTTCTTCTCTCTGGCGAGGTCATCGCGCAGGAACGCCAAGACGACAACCAGCGCACGGGGGCAGCAGCCGGCGCACAAGATCGAGATCAGGAGCGCGCAAATCAGCGCGACCAGGCGGAGCAACAAGGTCAGCAACGGCAGCAGGTCCAACCAGGCCAAGGGCAGCAATTCCAGCGCGAGCAGCAAGCACAGCGGGGAGAACAAGGAGAACAATGGCGGAAGCAACTCGACAAGCAGATCGCCTATGGCCTCCTGCTAGGCAACTGGGAGGAAGTCCAACTCAGTGAATTCGCCGCGAGCAAGAGTCAAAACCCCCAAGTGAAAGAGTTCGCTCAGCGGATGGTCCAAGAGCACAATCGTTACATGGACCGTCTGAAGAACTTCTTGCCGTCGGAGCAGGATGATCCGCGGGCTCGAAGTGGCAGCGCCACGGGGGCGCGCTCTGCTACGGGCGCCGCCGACGCCGCGGTCTCGCAACAAGCCCGCGATAACGCCAATCCTGCGAATGACCAAGCCGCAGCCCAGCGTCAGCAGGACGCCCAGGAATCGGCGCTCGCTCAGGCGCAAATTCGTCAACAGCAAGAGGCCGCTGCTCAGCCAGGACAAACTGGTCAGCAAGGGCAATTCGGAGAACAAGGTCAAGAAAGGCTGCAAGCGCAAGCCGGACAGCAAGGGCAACACGGCCAGATCATGATGCAAATTCATCGTGATGCGGCCGAGCGTTGTCTTGAGTTGACCAAAGAAGTTCTCAGCGAGAAACAAGGCGCCGATTTCGACATGGCCTATGTGGGCCAGCAAATCGTCGCTCACATTGGAATGCTTTCTAAAATGCAAGCGGCTCAGGAACATGTATCGCCCGAGCTGCAGGAAATCGTGCGCCAAGGCACGCAAGCGGCCGAGCAACACCTGAAGGAAGCCCGCACCCTTGCCGAGTCGCTAGCACAAGCTTCTCCCCAAGGTGCTCGTCCCGGCGCGCAGCCTGGTCGTACGGAAGGTCAACCAGGCGCTCAGCCCGGCCGCAATGGCGTGCAGGTCCAACCCGGCGCCCCAGAGCGTCAGCCATTACGTAATGATCAATAACCCACGGTAGTTGGCTCAAACGACCTGATTTGTTTTGAGACCATGTAGCTTTGAAGCGGCCGCGGAAATTCGGCGTCGTTGTCTTCCAGAAGACCCAACGCCCGAAGTTCTGCGGCCGCTTCGTTGCGCTAGACGGCGAGCCGGCATAGATTCGGAAGCGTCCTTCTGGCCCACGATTAAGACTTTAGGTAGGTCATTCGCTAGCTCTGTCAGAATGACAGATGCCAAGTAGGGTTTCAAATCCACGAGCAGGCTATCCTGTCAGATACGTCCCGCATCGGCTTTTTCTGGTGTTGGTTTGCCGTGTTGGGTGGTGTTCGTAAGTTATGGTTTGCAGGTGGTTTGCGACGCAAATTGAGAGTGGCGCGAAGGTTTGGCGCGCACTTTGCCTTCTAGCAAGGCGTCGCCAGTCACCAAGGTTTGGCCTGCGACATGCTTGAGATTTTTCGTTCCTTGGCTGAAGGAGCTAAGACTATGTCGACCACTGCGCGCCACCGCTGGGCGAATCTTGCAAAGCCGTTCGAAGATGTGGAGCAATTGTTTGATCAGTTTTTCAATCCGGCGGCAGGAGGCTCGTCCATCACGGCTGCCTGGCGTGCGCCGGTTAGCTTGTGGGAGGATGACACCCATTTCCATGTGGAAATGGAAGCGCCGGGGCTTAAGAAGGACGACTTGCAGTTGACCGTTGAAAAGAACGTGCTGCACTTGGTCGCCGAGAGGAAGAAGCCGGCCGAAGGGCGTAATTATTGGCACGATGAACGCCGTTATGGGCGTGTGGAACGCAAAGTAACGCTGCCCGAAACCACGAACACCGACGCCGTGGAAGCCGAGTTGGTGGATGGCGTACTGCATGTCAAGTTCGCCAAGAAGCCTGAGGCGCAACCCAAGCGGATCGTAATTTCGGGCGCCGAGTAGAGATCCCCCCAAGGAGATTCGTGCAACCCGATCCTAACGAGGTGGCGTAAGCCACCTCGGGCGTTGAATTTCCGGCGATTCCGCTGCTAATCCAAACCGCAGGACCACTGCTTGCGTAAGAAAAACACAATGTCCTACGCTGCGCAGGCTTCTGGTTTCTCGTTGCCAGGAGGGATGCGGCTGCGTCGCCCGCTGGCGCAGGGCAGGGTTTCTGTGGGATCGCATTCTCGCGTTCGCCGCGCTTGCCGCATTTTGAGTAATTGGCCTGGAAGGAGAATGGAAATTATGACGCAACCCAAATTCCTGCTAGGAGTTGTCTCTGGCGGAATCGCCAGTTTGCTTGCTGTTGGCTCGTGGATAGCGCTGCAAGACGACATTGCTCCGGTAACGTTCGCCCAAGACCGCCAGCCGGCCCAAGTCTCGCGCGAGAATCTGCAACACGCCCAGTCCATCGCCGATGCTTTCAAGGCTGTCGCCCGGACGATGCAGCCTTCGGTCGTCAGCATTCGCTCCATTACACGCATCGAACCGTCGAATCGTACCCAGCGTCAGCGGCTTCAACCCCAAATTCCTGAGGAGTTCCGGCGTTTCTTTGGTGATGACTTCTTTGACCAGTTCGAGTTCGACGTGCCGCAGCGGCCCTTTCAGCGGGAAGGCCAGGGCACGGGCATGATCGTCAGCGAGGACGGCTACATTCTGACCAATAACCATGTCGTCCGCGGCGCCACCGAACTGGAAGTGACTCTCTTCGACGGACGGAAGCTGGTGGCCAAGGTGGTCGGAGCCGATGCCCATACCGATGTGGCGGTGATCAAGGTGGAGGCGAAAAACTTGGTTCCCGTTGTGCTGGGCGACTCCGACGCTATTGAGGTCGGCGAGTGGGTTCTCGCGGTCGGAAGCCCCTTCGGGCTGCACCAGACAGTGACGGCGGGTATTGTGAGCGCTAAAGGACGCGCGGGGGTGGGAATCACCGATTACGAGGACTTCATCCAAACGGATGCGGCAATTAACCCGGGTAACAGCGGCGGCCCGCTAGTGAACCTGCATGGCGAGGTGATCGGCGTTAACACGGCTATCGCCTCTCGCACGGGCGCGTTCAACGGCATTGGCTTCGCCATTCCTTCAAACATGGCGCGCCGCGTGATGGACAGCCTCATTAAGACCGGCAAGGTGGAACGCGGTTGGTTGGGCGCTTCGATCCAGAACCTGGATGAAAACCTGGCTCGTTCGTTTAACTACAACTCCACCGATGGTGTCTTGATTGGCGATGTAGTGCCCGATAGCCCCGCGGACAAGGCCGGGTTGAAGTCGGGGGATATCGTCATCAGTTACAACGGCCGACCCACCACGCGAATGCACCAGTTGCGTAACGCGGTGGCGGCCACGACGCCGGGCACGAAGGCTGAGATCGTGGTGTTCCGCGATGGGCGTGAACAGAAACTAACGATTGAGATCGGCAAACTGGAAGATTCTCAGTTGGCCGCCAATCCGTTGTTCGAACCCGATGCGGAAGAATCGCAGGAAAACGGCGTAACCCTGGACTTGGGCATTACGTTGCGTACGCTTACGCCCCAGATTGCGCGACAATTGGACCTGAAACGCGTCGACCAAGGCGCGGTTGTGGTGGACGTTACTCCGGGTAGCCTTGCAGAGAACGCTGGCCTGCGGGAGAACGATGTGATTGTGGGTGTCGATAATCAGCCCATTCGCTCGGCCGAAGAGGCGCGCGCGGCGCTTACCGATGAGGCGATCGCCCGCGGCGTTCGTCTCCGCGTGGTGACCGGCGGCTTGACGCATTACGTGTTTATCAAGTCGACTCGTTAACGTCGGCGACGGCCCTTCTGGGGTAATTTCTTGGACGCCCGGCTTGATTTTACCCAGCCGGGCGTTTTCTTTTCTTGGGAAAGAAAGCAGAACGCGAAATGGAACGATTACAGCAATTCGCTAGCCAGGTCGGCCAGCGCCGACCGCTCGCCTTTCTCTAACGTAATGTGCGCGTAAATCGGCTGCCCTACCATGCGGTTGATAAGATAACTCAACCCGTTGGAAAGTGCGTCCAGGTAGGGATGATCGATCTGCTGGATGTCGCCGGTAAAGACAATCTTCGTACCTGCGCCGGCACGGGTGATGATGGTCTTCACTTCATGGGGAGTGAGGTTCTGAGCTTCGTCGATAATGAAGAAGACACGATCCAAGGAGCGGCCACGAATGTACGCCAGCGGCGTGACCATGAGCTTTTCCTGCTCGAGCATCGTGGTGATGCGCGCGGCGGCTTTATCGCCTTCACTGAACTGATGGCGGATGACCGACAACGCATCGTATAACGGCTGCATGTAAGGATCGAGTTTGGCCGCTACATCGCCGGGCAGGTAGCCTAAATCCTTGTTGCTCAACGGCACCACCGGCCGGGCCAGTAGGATTTGGCGGTATTGGCTTCGTTGCTCCAGAGCCGCCGCCAACGCCAGCAGCGTCTTGCCCGACCCCGCCTTGCCGGCTAGCGTGACCAAGTGGATGTTTTCATCCGTCAGCGCACGCAGCGCAAAGAATTGCTCGGCGTTGCGCGGTGAAATGCCATAGGCGTTGATGCGCTCCACGCGAACAAACGTGTGGTCGGCCGGATGATAGGTCGCCAGCACCGAGCGCGAACAGTTGCGCATGATGAAGTTTTCGTTCGCCCGGGGCTTCTCGATCTGTAGCATCCGGTCAGCCGAGACAATTCCCGCCCCTTCGTAGAATGCAGCGATCACTTCGGCTGGGGCGTTCTCGACAAGACGTTTTCCCGAATAGATGTGGTCGACGCTGGCGACCTTGTCGGTGGTATAGTCCTGGGCGGTCAATCCCAGCGACTTGGCCTTCATGCGAATGTTGGTGTCCTTAGAGATCAGGATCACCGGCCGATTAGGAAACTGTTTTTGCAGCCGCAGCGTGGTATTCAAGATGCGGTGGTCGGGGGTGTCGTGCTGGAATGCGTGACGAAGACGCTCATCCATCTCGCCGACCAGCACCACGCGAACCGATCCTAGCCCCGGCCCCAGGGGTGAGCCTTCTTCTGAAAGCACATCGCCCGTTTGGCTGTCGAGGCGCCGCAGAAACTCGCGCGCTTGAAAGTTAATGTCTTGGTTGCCTTTCTTAAAGCGATCGAGTTCCTCCAAAACGGTAATGGGAATGGCGATGTCGTTTTCTTCGAAGTGGTTTAAGCACGCAGCGTCGTGAAGCACCACGTTCGTGTCGAGCACAAACAGTTTGGGGCCTCGCGCCGAGAAAGCGTCTAACATTGACGGCCTCCTGGGCGAGGAGCGAAAGAGGGGGACGAGATGCTTCTAGCATAATTGGGGGAGCTAGGATCCCGCGCAAAAATTCAGTAAGGACTTCGACCCGCCCTGACCCGTTCAGGGCGTCGGCAAATTGTACGCATCTCCCCCCGTGGCTTTCGGAAAAAATTCGACCGGACAGGGCAACTCCAAGTCCAAGAGCGCCGTACCCAGGAGTTTTCCTTGTGTGTCGATTCGGAGTGAGGTGCTGGCGCCCCCCGCCAGCACGTCCCGCAGCACAAAATTCAACGCCAGAACCTTGGGTAGCTCGTAACGCTCCACCCGTGACGCCCCCAACCCGGCGAAGTGCTGATGGACGCGCTCGGCGGTAAGTTCTTGCACCAAAAACGCATAAACTTCGGACGAATTCGCTACGACGCCCACATTGGCGTGATTCCCCTTGTCTCCGCTACGGGCCGTGGCCAGTCGACCAAGAGATATAAGACGCGTCGTCATATCACGGTGCGCTTATTCGCTGCGGCTGGTGAGAGGAAGTGTAAAGGACCAACTCCAAGCGTCGGAGGCGCCAAGCGGCAGGCAGTCCGCTTGGTTCACCACTTGGGGTGAAGCGATGAAGCGTTGACTGCGACTTCACTTGCTCACCGATCGGTTGGCCCATTGGGTCGCGGAATGGACAGTTACTTGGGGTTGAATGACGGATCGGGGAACGAGTGTCGGCCAGTACGCGAACACCGGACGCACCGGTGCGCGTCCCGCAGCGTAACCGGCTAATCCCGCCGGTCCACTGGTGACTAAGGGGGCGATTTCTTTGGTGAAACGCTCGACCGCTTCGCGTCGAGGATCTTGGACGCTAATGCGGAGCACAAGTTCCCGTAACTCGGCAGTGTTCTTGCCGCTGGCCGTTGTGCCCGCTGCCTCGCCGGCGCCCAGGTACTCTACGTGCGTGCGCTCATACTCCCATCCGGCGCGTGCTAATCGGCGGAACACCATCTCGGCGCAGGCCTCCGCCTTGTTGCGACAGTCGGGGCCGTAAACCAACAACTGGCTGCTTGCGGTGTACCCTGCACGATATGCTAGCGAAACCTTGTACGAGTCGGGCGCGGGTTGACCTTGGGCGCCACGCACTGCGACACGATCGTGCCCGCAATCCTCCACCTCGACCGAGGTAAAGTCCGCGATAACATCGGGCGTTAGATAACGCTGCGGGTCGCCGATCTCATACACCAGTTGCTCCACGACTGTGCGGCGGTTGACCGTGCCGCCAGTTCCTGGAGGTTTCGTGATGACACAGGAGCCGTCCTCGTTTACCTCGGCAATGGGATAGCCGACGTTCGCCAAGTCGAGACCTTGCCAGACGGTCGAGTAGCCTCCCGTGACCTGGGCGCCGCACTCAATCAAATGGCCGGCGACGGTGGACCCCGCCAGCCGATTCCAGTCGTCCCATTTCCAACCAAACTCATGCACCACGGGCCCCACGGTCAGCGATGCATCGGCCACGCGGCCAGTAATGACCAGACGGGCGTCTTGGGCGAGCGCTTCGACAATCGGCCCAGCTCCCAAATAAGCGTTTGCACTAACGACAGGAGCCTGCAACTTCGCTAAGGGTTGTTGTGTGTCCAAGTTCGCGAATGTACAGCCAGCCTGGGTTAGCTCATCGAGACGCGACAGCAAATCGTCACCGGTAACAACGCCAATGTGCAGCTCGCCAAGCCCCGCACTTTGTAGTATGGCGCCGGCTCGGCGCGCGCAGGCTTCCGGGTTCATTCCGCCTGCGTTTGTGATAATCCGCAATTGGGGCTGGGCTTTTAGCGCCGGGCACAGACTCTCCAGCACGTCGAGAAAATCATTGGCATATCCCGCCTGAGGGTCCTTCTCGCGCAGCCGCGCTAGGATAGAGAGCGTCAACTCCGCCAAGTATTCCAGTGTCAGGTAGTCTACTGTCGCCGCCTCGACCAGTAAGCGCGGCGCATCGAGTTGGTCCCCCAGAAATCCCGCGGCATTGGCAATGCGTAGAGGCATAGCTAGATTCGCTTCTCGTTCCTGAGCTTCGCCCGGAAGGCTTATCTGTGACAGGGCGTCATCTCGGCTTCGTACAGGTAGCTGTCGGAGACGGGGTAGTTGCGAAAGCGGAGCGAGTAGTATTGTTCGAACCAGGCAGCGATGTTGTTCTCTACGCTGCGGTCATACTCGGGGGCGACGTAGAGAGTTTTGCCTTGGTGCGGTTCGCGAATTTCTCCGTCCTCGACCACCAAACGCCCCGACTTGATGACGAACTTGGGCAATTCGAACATCGTTTCTTTGTTCTCGTGGGGCGTATAGATCGTAATGTCGGCGTCAGCGCCCGGACCAAGGTGGCCTTTGTGCTTAAGGCCCAGAATTTTTGCGGGGCCGGCTCGCGTGATAATGGCGATTTCTCCCAGCGTGTACTCACGATCCAAGTCGCGCAGCAGGGATTGCTCGCGAACTTGGGGATGAACGGTCTTGAGCAGATCCTGCCGGTAGGTACGGTCCATCAACAGGCGAATGATCTGCGGGTAGGCTAAGAACGAGCCGCCGTTGGGATGATCCGTGCTCATCACGACGCGCCAGGGATCCTTCACTAGCAAGTACCATTCTAGGCCGATTGCCCATTGCCAAGCGTGTACCAGGCTCTTGTTGCGGTATTCGATGGGAGCGATGCCGCAACCGGCTTCCATTTCGGTGTCGGCGCTGTACCACTTGGTCTTGTACACGTTGGACAGGTAATAGCCCACCGGTCCGTCGCCCGTCATGCTGGTGGTTTCGCCGAACAACACCTGCCCCACGTCGACAGTCAAATTCGGGTGCTCATTCACGTAATCGGCAAGAGGCTGCACCTGAGAGTTGAAGGTGCTTTCGTCGGTGTCTCCACCGCCGTAGCTATGGAACTGGATGTGCGTAATGTGTCCGCGATGCCCCTCCAAGGCGCGCATGGTTTCGAGCGTGGTCCGCCAATTGCCCGGCACGCCGAGGTTGTTGCAGTGGATGTGGACTGAGTGCGGCAGCCCCAATTGGTCGGCCGCGCGGGCTACTTCGCGAATGATTTGCCGTGGCGTGACGTTAAAGTAATCGACCACATCGTCCAGGCTATGCACATTGCCCTGGGCGTGTTGTTTCCACATCTCCACGCCGCCCGGGTTAACCACCTTGGGCGCGTAGGCTTTGGACGCGCCAAGCAACCACGCCATAAACCCTTTCAACCGCTCCGGCTCGTTCCGCCGGATCGATTGCATGATGTAGTGATTGTTGCCCATAAGGACGTAAAACCCCTTGTCGATGCACGGGGTGTCGGCGAACTCCTCATGGGTATGCCGCGCCGTGATCGGCGGCACGGCGGCGTCAAAGGCCGTGGTGTATCCCAGACCGATGTATTTATACCCCGTCGCGAAGGTGCTAGGGACGCTGCCCATCGTACCGCTTCGCGTGATTGGGGTGCGATAGACCGGCGGATCGCGGCGCTTCTCCTCGGGACGCATTTTCCGGGCTGTGTTCACCTTGGGCCCGGCAATGTGGCAATGCATGTCAATTCCGCCCGGCATGACTACAAGCCCCGCAGCGTCCAAGGTGCGTACCGGCTGCACGTGCGGATCGGTTGGCGGTTCGACAATCTTGCCGTTCAGAATCCACAAGTCGCGGACTTGGCCATCAACCCCGTTCAAAGGGTCATAAACATATCCTCCGGAAATCTTGAAATATTCTTGCGACATTCCAGCCATGGACGCATGAAGGGTGAGTGCCGGCAAAGGGCGGTTATTGCTTGCTTCCGGATTATACTCCCCGCAGCACAGCCATGAGACGGGGCTCTCCCAAACGCACGCCGTAAGGATTTCACACAACGGAAACATTGCATTTCCCTAGATACGCCGGGAGAATAAACGTCGCTGGCGAGCCTGATTGAACGACGCGCGGCTTCGTCTACGGTGTCTTGGCATAGGAAGACGAAAATACACTCGCGTCGCGTGCGGGGTGTAATGCTGCGGACGCTCCTCCTGCGTTGGCTGTTTGGGTTGCGGAGTTCGGTTAACCGCTTGAGGGGCCACCGCTTTATTCGGAGAGACGTTAAATCTCGCTTCGGACGATTACGATGCTCGAGGCGCAGCGCGACCTTTGCATGGCCGAATGCCTAAGAGCAGAATCGCTCCAAACGCGTGCGCCTTTTCACATGAGAACCTTTCTGGTCAGTCCAAGGTGACGTGATGAGCCTGAATATGCGCATTCTCTGCGGTTTTCTCGGGGCGATTCTCGGACTGACGGCGATGGGCCCGAATGCCCGGTCGCAAGATCTGTCCGATTTGACCTTGGGGCCTATGATGCGAATCGGCGCTGGTCCGGACGACAGCTTTGCGTTCACGTGCATGGTTGAGATAAAGCGGCCAACACAGGCGCAACTAACGGTTCGCTTGTGGAGCATTGCCAACGGCCAAGCAAGGCCAGTCACCACCAGCGTTTTTGTTTGGCGCGGCGACGAGAATGCCGGCGCCCCCGTGCAAGGGCAGATCGTACTCTTTGGCCAATCTGGGGCCGATGTGGGAAGAAAAGGACGTCACTATCTGACGATGCTTGTGGGCATCGAGGGAAATCCTGTGCAGAAAAGCTCGACCGCAGGTCCCCTGGTCGTTGATAATGCGGCGCGGTGGTGGACCCGATACGGCTTCGACGCGCCTCAGGCAGCCAACAATGTATCGCCAAGGCTGCTCTATGTCATGGGTTCGGGTGAGTCCGTTACGGCTTCTTCACTGGCCGAATTGCAAGAGCTGTCGAAGCAGCAGAAGCAAACCTTCGCCGCACTTACTGTGGAGTTGGGGGCGCTCACCCAGGGCGGCCGAGCAGCGTCTCAATAGGATCGCTTCAAGATTGTACCCGCGCGAACTTCGCATGACGCGGGCCTTCGGATTCTCGATGCTCGCGCGCCAACTCACGGACAGCTGCGATTCACGTTGATCCCTCGCGCGCATCCCCCCAGACGGTATGACGTTGCGGCTCGGATTCCATCATGACGCTTCGCGGAGGCCTACCGTGTATTGCCTATCCGTGGGAGCATAAGTCGTACAATCAGGTTTATATCGAGAAGTCGCTTGTGCGTGATTCCGCCAGAAAAGTTTGCTCGTCTTTTCCTTAGGGGGTATATTTTTTAGCAATTTCGTTCTGCTTAGGGGTTATAAGCTCACTGCATCATGGCAAGATCGGACAACGTTAAGGCCTTGGCCCACAAGTTGGTTGCGCGTTTGGAGGCTCGGCGCGACTCGATGCCGAACGGCTACTTTATCCCTCTCCAGACGCTCATCGACGAAGCCTGCAACTTCGCCGATAACGGTGCTGCCGAGGCTGCCAATAAGGCAGTGAAAAATAGGGAATTTAAAAGGCGCGTTGTTTCGGCGAACCCGAACGATCCCCAGGCGCCGGTGGCGTTGCTGGAGGATTGGGAGTTATTCGCGGAAAGCCCGCAACTACTGGACTATCTCAAAAGTCGCACTGCGCGCTCTGGTGACGGAACCTATGTGCTCGCCGATCTGTTAAAGGGCATCTCCGGTAAAGGCAGCAACGCCGACCTAAAGAAAAAATTTGAGCTGGCGATTCTGGAAAAGGTCCAGTCCGGCGCTGCGCCCGACATTGTTCTCAAGAAGATGACCGAGACGGAGAAGGCTAGGGCCTTGGCCGCGCAAGTCATTGCACGTCTGGAGTCTCGACGCGCATCGGCCCCGAACAGCTATTTCATCCCGTTCCAGACACTGATCGACGAGGTTCGCAGTTCGGTCGATAAGAGCATTGCCCAAGCTACTGACGCGGCGGTTGTAAAGGAAGTTAAGAACCGCATCGTTTCGGCGAACCCGAACGATCCCCAGGCGCCGGTGGCGTTGCTGGAGGACTTGAAGGCATTCGCGGAAAGCCCGCAACTGCTGGGCTATCTCAAGAGTCGCACTACGCCCAGGGATGACGGAACTTACGTACTTGGCGACTTAAAGAAAGGCATCGCTGGCGGGGGTAAGGCGGCCGATCTGAAAAGGATGTTTGATTCGGCGATGCAGCAAAAGATCACATCTGGCGCTGCACCCGGAGTTCTGCTTAGACAACCGCCAGCGAGGAGGCCTTCGGCGGCCGAGATTGCCGCTCAGGTCGCGGAGAATCTGGTAAAGGTGCTCGAATCGCAGCGTCCGTTGGGAAGTGGCGCGTATCCCGCGACTTTGCGCCGGCTGGCGGAGCTTGCCGACCTGGATCCTCAGCGCGACGCCAAGAAGATCCTCAGCGCCGCGGCGAGCAGGAAATTTCAGCAGCACGCCCTGGTTGTCGGGGCGAAAGACTTGGACGCCCTGGCCGTCATGATCCACGATGTAGGGCGGCTGGCAGAGATTCCTCAGGTCTTGGAGTCGGCCCTGCGTGCTGCTCGCACCAAAACCAAACGATTGCACAAACCCGACGACCTCGCCAAGAAGGTCTTTGGCTCAAAGAACGAAAATTCGGAGCTGCGCAAGCAGTTTGCCGCGGCGATGGTTAAGCAATGCCACGCCGACGCCTTGCCGCCCACGATAGGCGCGATTGCCTTTGAGGACGGTCCGCAATTCTTCTTAATCGACGATCTGCTGCCCGCTTCGTTGCGGCGACGTGCGGCCGAGACGTCCGATCGCGGATTGGGTTCTCGTGGTGGTGCGCCGGTATCTGACCAGCGACCGTCTCAACCGACACCCGAAACGGCAAAGGACGACGGCGCCGCGCCAGCCCCAGCCAACACGGACGTGACGTTGGATGGCGTGTATGAGGAGTTTGTCAGGAAGTTTGAAGAGGCGTTTTCCCGGCTGGATCGTCAGCACGGCGGTTACAACTTTGTAAGCCTGGCCGAATTGCGGCGGGAGTTGGGATCTTACAGTCGCGCAGAGTTTGATCAGGGACTGCGGCGACTGCGCATCGAGGGCCGCTTCACGCTGAGCGGCGCGCAAAGCAAACAGGGGCTTTCCGACGAAGTGCGGGAAGCTGGCATCAACGAGGCAGGACACCTTCTCACCTACGCTTCCCGGAGGAAATGATGGCCGTCGCTTCCCCAACCGATAACGAGTCGCTCACGCTAGAGGACTTCTTTGATCATGTGCGCTACTCCAATCCCTTTGATCAGGATCGTGTGAGCGATCCGGCCGAAGCGGATGTCGATGTGGAGAGCATTCACCACGCGCAGTTTGAAGAACTGGTCGAGTACGCCCGCAAGGCCCAACGCGACCGGCGCGGCGTGGGGGTCGTGCTCTGGGGCGAAGCCGGCGTAGGCAAGAGCCACTTGCTGGCCCGGTTTAGCCGATGGGCCGAAAGGGAAGACCGGGCTCTGTATGTGTTCCTGCACAATATTCACGTCAATCCTGAGCGGCTGCCACGCTATGTGCTTAAGTCGGTGGTCAGTCGGCTGACGGCCGGCCGTCGTCGCGAGTTCCATAACTCGCGGCTCTACCGACTGTTGCTGAGCATCGTCAAGACCGCCATCAACCGGTTCAGTGACAATCCCAGCGGCGAGCATAGGGCGACCGAGGCGCAGCGATGTTTCGAGAGGTTGTTGGAGGAGCATTTAGGAGAACGCCCCGTGGGGGGCGCGATTGACGATCCGTTGATCTATCACGTGCTTTTCCAGTTCTTCTATTCCGCTTACCGCGCTGCACGCGATCAGAGTGACGAATCGCTGGCGGGGGTGGCCGCTCGCTGGCTTTCAGGCGATTTGCTGGATGCTGAGGAGGCGGAACAACTGGGCGTCAAGGCGGGCGATGGACAACCGCTTGTCGCGTTGCCTGATAATCAGTCAATCGAACGCGTGCTGGTAGCGCTCATGGAGTTGTGCCGGCTGCGCGACAAGCCATTTATTCTTGTTTTCGATCAGGTCGAGAACCTCAACGCCGACGAAATTCAATCGCTAAGCCGCTTTTGTCATGCCTTGCTTGATCATGCGACCAATCTGCTGGTCGTTACCTCGGGCGTGCAAGGCGAGTTGGTCGAGTACGCGCGGGCGGGGGTAATTGGTGAAGCGTCCTGGGAACGCATCGCCCAGAACAGCATCCAATTGGACCTTATCACTCCCAGGCAGGCTGGACAGTTGCTGGAAGCGCGGCTAGAGAGGTTTCTTGATTCCTTTGCGATGCTCCCGCAGGTCAAGCAGCTTTTGACCGACGACGCCACCTTTCCCCTGGGCCAGCAGTGGCTGAACGAAAAGGTGGGCGACGCCCTTTCGCTCAAGCCGCGGCATGTCATTGGATGGGCCCGGCAACGCTGGAAAGAGCAAGTCGCGACTATGAAGAAGATCGGCGGCGAAGCATGGCTCAAGCAATGGCCGGTAGCGGAGCCCATTGTCGACAAGCGAACGAAAGAGGAGATCATCGACGAAAAAGTGGAGGAAAAGATTCGTGAGCAGGTTCGCCGGCGCGAATTGGACCCCAGCTCACTGCCTCCCGACGCCTCAAACTTGTGCGGCCTGGTGGAAGCTCTACTCCTTCAGTGCAAGAAGTTGGGCGATGGCTATTCCATTGTCGACCTCAGCCATCCGCCAGGTCAAAAGACGCAGAAGCCCGCCTATGACTTGCTGGTGCGAGAACGCAGCACCGATGGGCGTATGGTCGACACCGGGGTGACGTTTGTCGTTACGGAGAGCAAGACCTCGGCGACCGCGTCGATCCGACGGATTCAAAACGATCCCCATCGCCCTGACCATGTGCTCGTGGTTTGTGACGAGCGACAACCCCTGAAATGCGGCCCGGCGGGCCAGCGGTATCTGGAAGAGTTGGAAGGACTAGGCGCCGAACGTTTTCGGGAGATTAAGCTGGATTTCCCGCTTTACGCACAGCTCGATGCGCTGGAAGCGGTGATCGGCGAGGCCCGTTCGCGTGATTTGGAAGTAATGCTGCCGCATGGCGAGATCCTGACACTATCGGAAGACGATGTGATTGCTTCCCATCATCGGCAGGACCGATATCGCAAGCATACGCTGCTGCAGGAACTGCTGTGCGAAGAGTCGGGCCCTATCGCTCCTCCGCCTCCTCAGCTGCCCGACGAACAAAAGATTCGCCAGTTCATTCGCGCGCAGCTCGCTCTGACCATGGGCATGTCGTCGGTTGAAATGGCGGCCAAGTTTCACGCCAAGTACGACGAAGCCCTCCCATTGACGGTCGAGGAAGTAAAGACCCGTCTGGAGGAAATTGCCCTGGCGATGCACCATGAGGAGCTGATTAATGCAACGCCCATGGGAGATTACCTCTATCTTTTGAATCGGCCAGGGCAATGAATCCCTTGCATTTGAATGTTACTCAGATCCGCGTGGCTGCTTCGTGCCCGCGGATCGCGTACTTTGACGCTGAACACACGCAACGCAGACAACTCAAGCAGGCGCGAGTCACCCGTATCTGGAAAAGCGGCGACGGCGCCGCGGGGCTTGGCGCCCTGTTTCATCAGACGATCGAGCGATTCAACTCACAAGCGGCGAAGCGGCCCGAAGTAGCCGACATTCTCCGACGCTCGGAAAGCGCCACCGAGATTTCCCAGGAATTGCTGCGGTTGGTCTACCACGAGTTCGTCAACCACGAACGCTTGTTCCAGGCCACGGGCGAGGAACAGCAAGGCTTCATGACTGTCTTGCGCGCCTACCTGGACGAATTGGCGGAGATTCTCGCCTACGGTGTAAACGAGCGGATGGATCTGCGGGAAATGCTCGACCTTATGTTCGGCGATACGCGCCGGCGCGTGGACGTCACCTTTGAGGTCGGACCCCATGGCGAGCCAATACGGATCACGGGCGCTCTCGATTACGTCTTCTACGATTGGCGTTCAGGTCGCCGGCGCATCATCGACTACAAGCTTACGCCGGCGGATCAGCCCACAAATGACCTATTTCAGGTCAGTCTGTACGCCTTGATGCACAACGTGCAGCACCATACCGAGCCCGATATCGGCGTGCTGTATTTGCATCCCAGGCGGAAAATGGTGGAAAAGACGTGGGCCCAGATTCACGCCGACCGCCGCTCCATGTACGACTTCCTGGCGTCGATTTTGGAGTGGCTGCGCTTTGACGAGAGTCGTGGCGCGGGCTTGAAGCCGCCCGGCGAGCCGTTGTACTGCTCCGTCTGCCCTTGGAATAGCGTATGCGTGGCGCGGCTCGGCCCCAAGCACGAAGGTGGACGCCTTACCCATTGGACGAGCGCCGCGGCGGAAGCCTCCACGCAGAACGGCGAACCGGCCGTAACGCATCAAGCTCCAAGCGAGGACGCCGCGCCGGTCGAATATGTTGAGCCCCGTGTTGACCCTTCGTACGAAGACGTAAGTTCCTCTGCCGCCGTCACCGGCGCCGCAGCAAGCACGGCGGCAGACCAACCGGTCGCGAACACCTCTGGCGAATCGAAGGAAACGCCGAAACAACTCGACTTGCCCGACGATTACCTATGGATTGGGTGTTTGGAAGAAGACGAACGGCCGGTAGGCTTTTCTAAGCACGTGCTTCCGACTCATGTGACGGTGGTTGGCGCTGCCGGTAGCGGCAAGACGTGGCTGGCGAAGGTGATTGTGGAAGAGGCGATTCGCCAGCGCATTCCGGTCATCGCTGTTGATCCTCAAGGCGACCTGGTGCAGTTCCTACAACAACAGGAGGCAAGGCTATTCACTGGTCCGGAACGCGAGATCTATCGCCAATATTGTGAGCTGGTCGAAACGCGCGTCTGGACGCCTGGCACATCGCATGGTATGCGGATGGCGCTTAACCCTTTGCGACTCTCCGAC
>CAYWIS010000076.1:0-24634 GCA_964458385.1 uncultured Pirellulaceae bacterium | reverse complement strand
ATGGAAACTACTTGGCGTGAAGATGCCGGGCGCTCCCGGATCAGAACCACTGGTGGTGCACGAAGGAGAATTAGGCGGCAAGATCGTTGTGATGCCCGTGAACCCACCGCGGCCATCGTGCCAACTTGAACCGCTCCAAGTCGGACCGCCTGGCGCCAACGAACCAGCCGCTTTTAATGCAGCACATGCGTTGGGATTGCCGGTAATGCTGGCGCTCGCGTCGATGCCGCCGCGGATATCCGTATCGTCAATAAACTGCGCCCGCTCGCTCATGGCGATGGTATTGCTGGTGCCGTCGATCAAATCCGCTTGTCGAAATCGAGAGTTGTGCCCAAAGACCCCGCGCGGGTTCTTGGGAGTTACATTGCCAGCGCCGAGCGCTTTGCCCTCCTCCGCCGTGCTGTCAATGGAATCGCCTGCGCAGAAACGATAGTTAGTATTCCCGTGACCATCGGGAATCGGACTGGTGTCTGATGGGCACAACAATCCTTCCAATTGGAACCCCCACGGTCCATAGTTCGCCGCTGGGCCCGCACCAGCGCCCGTGTTCTTGATTTCATCGTAAAGCGCCGATTGCTCCATGTAGGGGAGCAATAAAACGAGGCCGCTAAGGCGGCTTTCCTGTGTGCCAGCCTGCCCGACCGCACCAGTTCCCCCTTGCCGCCAAGGGTAATACTTGTACGTGCTTTCGTAGTTCTGAATCGCCAGCCCCAATTGCTTGAGGTTATTAACACATTGCGTTTGTCGCGCCCTCTCGCGCGCGGCTTGCACCGCCGGCAGTAATAAGCCGACAAGAACGCCAATGATGGCGATTACCACCAATAGCTCCACCAAGGTAAAGCCACGCGCACGCTGCGTCGTAACCATGAACGACATCCTCCGAAGGGTGCGAACAAGAGCGAGAGAATTGGAGATGAGCAAGCGCGAGGAGAGAACATGCCTTCGCAAACTGCCTCTTCTCTTATGGTTAGTGGTAGCAGACTGCGTCTTGCCCGTCAACTAATTGCCACTTGTTCTTGACCAATTCAACTTGCTCCCGTATGGCCGACACGGTCCTGCGCAATAAACCAGCGCGGCTGTCGAAAAAACCAACAGCCGAAATGTCGGGACCGATCGAACTTTGCTCGTTGCGGAGCGGTAATTCGTTCGTAAAATAGATTTTCGCGTAAGCAGCCGCTTAGAAGTCAGTCTCGGCCCATCTTTTGCTTTTATCGAAGAACGGAATTATCCGCTCGCGTCTCGCACCCACTCGAGGATTCGAATGTTGAACAACTGCCGTTCTTCCGTCTTTCGTCTGACCGCCATTTTCGCAGTCGTTGTAGGTTGCGCCGTCGCCGCGTCGGCGATTGCCCAGGAGAGTGCGGCTCCGTCAGACCTCAACGATATTTACGAACAAACCGTGGCGAAAGCTGTCAATTATCTAGTTACCAACGGCCAGAATGCCGACGGAGGCTTTAGCACACAAGCAGGGCCTGGGGTGACAGCGTTAGCGACGACGGCGCTCCTGCAGCACGGTCTGCGCGTTGACTCACCTCCCGTCGCAAAAGCATTGAAATACCTCGAAAAGCACATCCAGCCCGATGGGGGTATTTATCAAACGGGCTCGTACTATAAGAATTACGAAACCTGTCTGGCCATCCTATGCCTCGCAGAAGCAAACAAAGACGGCCGTTACACTCAGGCCATCGCTCGCGCCGACGCGTTTATCAAGGGCATTCAGTGGGATGAAGGCGAAGGCAAAGATATTTCCGACCCAGCCTATGGGGGCGCCGGGTACGGTAGTCACAAGCGCCCCGATCTT
This sequence comes from uncultured Pirellulaceae bacterium, assembly GCA_964458385.1. Classification (GTDB taxonomy): domain Bacteria; phylum Planctomycetota; class Planctomycetia; order Pirellulales; family Pirellulaceae; genus JAHWKS01. The sequence continues at coordinate 22,833 of CAYWIS010000076.1, read as the reverse complement.
TCCAACACAAGCTTCTTAGTGGACGCTCTCCGTGCAGCGGGCAACGACGAGAACAGCGAGGCAATTCAGCGAGCGTTAATCTTTATTTCACGTTGCCAAAACCTGGAAACCGAACACAACACAACCCCGTTTGCCGCGAAGAATCCTGATGGCGGCTTTTACTACACACCCGCGGCGGGTGGCTCAAGCCAAGCGGGTCAGACGCCGCAGGGAGGATTGCGAAGCTATGCGTCGATGACCTACGCCGGTTTGAAAAGTATGCTTTACGCTGGCGTTGACCAGAACGATCCTCGTGTGAAAGCCGCAGTGTCGTGGATCCGCAAGCACTACGACTTGGACTCCAACCCGGGGATGGGACCGGCGGGTCTGTACTATTACTATCACGTTTTCGCCAAGGCGCTCGATGCGCTGGGGCAAGATACGTTTGAGGACGAGAATGGCGTGGCCCATAACTGGCGTGCGGAACTCATTCGTGAACTCGCCAGCCGACAGCAAACGAACGGCTCATGGATTAACGAGCAAAGCGACCGTTGGCTTGAAGGCGACGCCAACCTTGTAACCGCGTATGCTCTGCTCGCACTCCATTATTGCCGGCCAGAATAACCCTTCTCGAGCAACCACGATGACGACGGGAGGACCAGAAAACGCAGGTGAGTATGGATCGTAGTGAAATTGAGGCGGCGATTCCTCATCGTCCACCCATGTTGTTGGTGGACGAGGTCCTCCAGCGAAACGAAAATCAAATCGTCTGTCGTAAGACTTTTCGCTCAGATGAGTTTTTCTTTCAGGGACACTATCCAGATTTTCCCCTGGTTCCTGGTGTGATCCTGTGCGAAAGCGCCATGCAAGCTGGCGCCATTCTGTTGTCGCAACATGTGGCCGCCGCCGGTGGTGTACCAGTTGCCACGCGCATGAACGACGTGAAATTTAAATCGATGGTGCGCCCCGGCGACACCGTGGAGATGACGGTCGAGTTAATCGAGCGTCTTGCGAACGCCTTTTTTCTCAAAGCGCGGGTCACTAAGCAGGGCAAGCTCGCCGTAAGTTTCGAGTTCGCCTGCGCCGCTGCTGCCGTGGGTGACTAACCTACACCTAGCGTTTAGCACCTGGGGGACTTGTCCCGTTCGAAGCCCGCTCTGCTTGTCGGTTGGTACGCCACCAAACCATCACGGTCATAGGCAATACAGAAAACTCTCCGCCGCGGCGAGCATCCGCATTCAGAGAATCGCACAGCTGCTCGCCGCTGTAATTCCTCGCGCACGACGACAGCGGCCGTTACTCGGGTAGCGATATCGTAACGGTCTTTGTTTCTAAGTAGGGCTTAAGCCCTTCCTCACCCAGTTCTCGGCCCTGGCCCGAGAACTTGAAGCCACCGAAGGGCGCCGCGGCGTCAAATACGTCATAGCAATTGACCCACACCGTTCCAGCCCGAATTCGCTTCGCAAGCGCGTGGGCTTTGCCAATGTCGCGAGTCCAGACAGCGGCAGCCAAACCATAAACTGTGTCGTTGGCGCGCTTCGCCACCTCTTCAATGTCGCGGAACTTAAGCACCGACATGACGGGACCAAAAATCTCGTCGCGCGCGATCGCCATATCGTCGGTCACGTTTGTGAACAAGGTTGGCTTCACGTAAAAGCCCCGATCACCAAACCGTTCGCCGCCCGTAACGCACTGGGCGCCTTCTTTTTTGCCTAATTCGATGTATTTGAGGACTTTATCGAACTGGTTGCGATCAACTTGGGGCCCTTGTTCCGTGGTGGGATCAAGCGGGTCGCCTAACTTGCGGTTGCGATTGATGTCGGCCACGCGCTCGACAAATTCATCATGAATTCGCTCTTCCACAAATACCCGACTACCGGCGCAACAGCATTGGCCCTGATTAAAGTACAAGCCAAAGTGGGCTCCTTGCACGGCCGCATCCAAGTCGGCGTCGGCAAAGATTATGTTCGGGCTTTTGCCGCCCAATTCAAAAGTTAGTCGCTTGAGTGTGGGCGCCGCCTCGCGCATGATGATTTGCGCCGTCAGATGTTCGCCTGTGAACGCGACCTTGTCGACGCCAGGGTGTTTCACAATCGCTCCACCCGCCGTTGGCCCGAACCCTGGGATGACGTTGATCACCCCATCGGGAAACCCTGCCTCCTGGGCCAATGCCGCCATGCGCAAGCACGACAAAGGCGTTTGTTCGGCCGGCTTCATAACGACGGTGCAGCCAGCAGCAAGGGCTGGCCCCCATTTCCATGCAACCATGAGCATGGGGAAGTTCCAGGGAATAATCTGCCCCACAACGCCAACCGGCTCTTTGCGCGTGTAAGTGAGATAATTGCCGCGCACCGGGATCGTTTGCCCATGGATCTTGTCGGCGAACCCCGCATAATAGCGCAAACAGTCAATCACAAGCGGCAAGTCCGCTGTTTTGGCGTCGCGAACTGGCTTTCCATTATCGAGCGACTCAAGTACGGCCAGCTCGTCAAGTTCGTCTTCAATCAAGTCGGCCAGGCGATAGAGAAGACGGCCACGGTCGCGGGCATCCATCCGGCTCCAGGGACCGCTTTCCAATGCGGCGCGCGCCGCCTGGACGGCTGCATCCACATCGGCCGCATCGCCTTCGGCGACTTCGGCCAGTACTTCCTCCGTCGCAGGATTCACAGTCTCAAACGTCTTGCCCGATTTGGCGGGAACCCAGGCGCCATTGATAAAACACTGGGTATGCCGAATCTTGGGCACGCGAGCTTGTTCGGTGACGGTAGCCATGGAATCGATCTCCGTTTCTTAGGAGGGGAGGTGGGGGAACTTCATTGTATCGCCGTAAAATCCGTCGCTTCAAGTTGCGTAACCACTCTAAGCGCACGGCATTCGCCGTATTCGGGTTTTGTTATGATGAGCATTTGATTCGTTGGCGCGAACCGATGTAACGCCAATCACTCGAATGATCACAATCAAGCGTTCTCCGGAACGCTTGTTCCTTCGACTTCGATCTGGAAGAACATTTCTCAATGCCATCGCAACATGGGCCGATTGTGGTAGGAATTGGTGAGATTCTTTGGGATGTTTTTCCCGATCGCCGTCGCCCCGGCGGAGCTCCTGCCAACGTAGCCTTTCACGCGAACCAGTTAGGAATGCACGGCATCGTATATTCGCGTGTTGGGCGTGATGAATTGGGCGACGAATTGCTGGCGTTTCTCGTCCAGCACGGGCTACAAACCGATTATGTTTTTCGCGACGCTCACTACCCAACCGGCCAAGCGGAGGTTTCGTTCAATGACCGGGGCGAACCAGAGTTCCGCTTTGTTCCGAATGTAGCCTGGGACCATTTGGATTTTCATGCCGCCGCTGAAACGCTCATGAACTCGGCAGCGGCGGTTAGTTTTGGCACCTTAGCGCAGCGCGAAGAAGACGCACGCAACGCGATCCATCAATGCCTCGCTGCGGTAAACTCGAAAACCATTACGCTCTACGATGCAAACTTGCGGCCTCCGCATGTGGATCGAGAATGGATCGAGCGCTCATTCGCCGCAGCCCGTATCGTCAAGGTAAGCGAGGACGAGGCGAAGCAGATCGCATCGATCTTGGATTGGAAACAGTACGATCTGCAACATTTTGCATATCACCTGCGCGAAAGATACGCTGTAGACCTTGTGTGCGTTACTCGTGGCCCACGGGGTTGTGTTCTATTCGCCGCGAACGAGACTGCCGAGCAGGCGGGCGTACCCCTTGAAACGGTCGATCCCGTGGGCGCCGGCGACGCCTTCGCCGCAGCTCTGCTCTTTGCTCGATTGCGAAGTTGGAGCCTTACGACAACGGCCGATTTTGCCAATCGCTACGCGGCGCTCGTCGCGTCCCGCCCCGGTGCAATGCCCCGCTTAGAGAAGGAATTAAGCGAACTACTTCAGTCATTTGATGCACTGCCCCCCTCTACCACGTAATTTGCTATCCCTACCTGAGCAATTTCCTTTCACCGTGGTTTTCTTGGTTTCCCCCCGTCTGGTTTGATTTACAATGGAATCTGAACGCTCAAGGAAGGGGCATCGGGTGTTCTGATCCATACCTTGTCGTTGAGGGTCAATGCGGTGAATGACGAATATCGCGAGTTGGACCGGCGTTCTATCAATCCACCGCGGGAGTCGTTGGTCGAACGCCTGGATCCGGCGCTTGGCGAAGCCTCGTCGGGAATCGGAGTGCTTCTTTCGGAGCTTGTACGGCGCACGTTACGGGGCGGCGTAAGCAAAATTGAAGAAGAGATGCACGAGTTCGTCGAAGAAAAAGTCGACCTCGTGGTAGAATCCCGCATGCCCGCCTTTCAAGAAGCAGCCACGCGCACCGCCGTGGTCAAAGCCGAGGAAATAGCTCGCCGCGAGGTGGCGGCCGTTGAACAGCAAGCGCGCGAGTCGGCTCAAAAGTTGGCTCAAGATCTTGCGGAAACCGAACGTCGAACAGAAGAACAAGCGCAACGTTTGGCTGCGGAAGTCCAAGCCGCATCGCAGCGTCTGGCGGATGAAATCGCCGAAACAGAACGCCGCGTAGAAGACAAGGCTCGTCACATTACTCGCGAGGCGGTGGAGGTTGTTGAGCAAGAAGCAAAAGCCACTGCGGAAAAGCTGATCACCGACATTGCCGAAACGGAGCGCCGCGCCGAAGAGCGGGCGCGCGAGCTCGTTGCACAACAGGTCGAAGAACTGAAGCAGAAGTCCAAAAGCACATATCTGCAAGTGCGGGAAAGCTTGGATGAACTCTACGCCCGTGCAAGCGCGTTTGAAGAACGCATCGCCCAAGAACAAAAGGTGCGCAGCGAGAGCCTGGCCCAACTGCAGGAAACGTTGGACGCCATGCTGAAGCAAAATTTGGCGGAACTAACCGAACTGGTCACGCAACTGCGGGCCCAGAACAGTGCCTTGGAGGCGAGAGTTGCCGAACTGGAACGCCCGCGCGGCTTGCGAAAACTCTGGCTCCGTCTTTTCGGAGGCAAAGCTTCATCGCGTTCCACGGTGCAAGTAAGCGCGCCAGCAGAAACTTAACCGTATGCGAGCGGCCAAGAGGCGCCACAGGCTGGGAGAAGATCTACGCGAAGAAGGGCGCGTCAGGTTTCTACGGCCTAAGATCGCCACCGCCGTTTGCTTTCAACGTCGCAAAGCGGGATCCGCATTGCCGCCGGGCGCCAAAACTGCGCGTCTCGCGGGTGAAGGCAAGGGTGGAATCTCTCGCTGCTCGATGGCGTAAATTTCTTGGGCGCCGGGCGCCGTGGGGGAGGCGCGCGACAAAGCCGCTTCGCACCACTCCACCAACTCTTCAGCCTGCGAGGAGTCTTCAACGGGCCACAACAAGAGCTGGCCTGCAAGATCTCCCAAAAATCGACGGCTGCTGGGAGGGAGGGGCTCGGTGGACTCCCCCAAAGCGCGTGCAAGCCCGATGACCCGCGGCGCCGATTCCGCTCGGGGCATCAGCCGCCAACGGTCGACGGCCTCGGCAAGCGCCAACTGGGCGGCTTCTGCCTCGCTTTCTCTTTTGCTGGCAAGTCGCTGCACGACCGTAACCACGCCTTCGTCACCCAACTCCACAATGCGGCGCATCTGCGGTAGCAACTCGTCGTCACCAAGCGTCGACAGTTCACCTTCCAAATGGCGCCGCAAAAAGTCACTGGGACGATAACCGGGCAGATTCGCCACTAACGCAAGGCCCCCAACCACAATCAGCGACGCACATCCCAACGCAACTCCCGGGCGCGAATTCGGAAGAATGGGAATTTTCATCGGATTGCGGGCGTCAGCAACAAGAAGCGAGGTTGATTCTCAATCCGACAGGAATTCTCCAAAGTTGCGGCGAGAGACTCAAGTCCGATTCTGGTGAGACTGACAGCACCCCAGTTGCAATCCGCCGTGCGGCTGCGATGAAAAATTCAACGACTTTCGCGATCAAACCGCCGCCACTGTCCGTCGATCAATCGCTCGTGGGGGAGATAGACGGCCTTATACATCATGTGCTCTGAGCCAGCGACGTAAAACCCCAAGTAGAGATAGCGCATCCCCCAGTTGCGGCAAAGCTCGACCTGTTTAAGGACGTTGTACACACCGGGGCTAAGGCGCCCATAATCCGGGTCGAAATAAAAGTAAACCGCCGAGAGCGCCTCGGCGCCGCGGTCGCTCACCGCAACCCCAATCAGGACGTTGTCGAACCAGTAGCTAATCTCAATGGTGTCGCAACATGTATCAACCAAGAACGCTTCATAACCGGCTTGGTCGATATCGCGGTCGTTTCGTGCTAGATCACGGCCTTGACGGTGACGATTGAAAAGTGTCACACGAAGGTCATCCACCTGAGGCGGGCCTATTCGTGTTTCGAGCAGTTGATCGCCTCGCCGAAGCGTACGACGCTGGGTCGCGTTGGGGCGAAACTCTTTCACTTCAATACGAAGCGACTCACATGCCTGACATTGGGGGCATGCGGGGCGGTAGAGCAATGGCCCACTGCGTCGATCGCCCGCGGCGAGCCGATGGTCAAATTGCTCGGGCGTGAGCTTACGTAGCGGTAGCCGCAAGGGCAGCCGTGAAGTTTTCCCCGGCAAATAAGGACACGGCTCCGGAGCGTCGTATACGACCGGCTCAAAAATATTGGACCAAAGGGGAGGAACGGGAGTGGCCACAACGAGTCCATCGGTTGTTGTGCGGAGAGGCGGCGCCCGCCAAACCCTTTGGCGCGCTCCGCCAGCCAAGCCGCCAACACTACCTGGAGTTCACCCCTTACACGAATTCCGCTTCGCCGCCAGGAGCGTTGAACTGCTCAAACTCATCGTATTGCCTTTCTGGCGGGTTTTCAAATCGTGTGTACTCCTTACGCCACGTCAACTCCACTTCGCCTACAGGACCGTTGCGCTGCTTGGCGATAATAATCTCCGCTTGTCCGGCGAACTGCTGAGCGTCTTCGCCCCGGCGATAATACTCTTCACGATGGACGAACATGACGACGTCCGCATCTTGCTCGATGGCGCCCGATTCCCGCAAGTGACTCAATTTGGGCCGGTTATCCTTGCTGACTTCGGCTTGCCGGTTAAGCTGCGCGAGGCAAACGATCGGCACGTTCATGTCGCGTGCAAGCCCTTTAAGGCGGCGCGTCATGCGAGCCACTTGTTCTTGCCGCGGGTCTTGGGGATTGTCCGGTTCGATAAGTTGCAAGTAGTCGATGACAATCAACCCCAACCGTCCCTCGCGACGCGCAATACGGCGCGCGGCAGCGGCAATTTCCGTCACCGTTCTGCCTGGAGAATCATCCACGTACAGCGGCGACTGGCTGATAAGGGCCGCTTTCTCTACCAATCGCGCCCGATCTTCGTTGGAGATCGTGCCGTTGCGCAAACGGTGCCCGTTGACACGGGCCACCGAGCAGAGAAGACGATCGGCCAACTCGATCGCTGACATTTCCAAGCTGACAAACAACGTTGGCGCTTTGAGCACCAGCGCTGCATGCTCAGCCAGGTTCATCGCGAACGCCGTCTTTCCCATCGATGGGCGGGCGGCCAAAACGATTAATTCCGAGTTGTGCAACCCGCCGGTCATTTCATCCAGGCGGTGGTAACCCGTTTCTACACCGCCGCTGATGTGCTCGCCCCGCATGCGTGCGTCCATACGATCAAGGGCTTCGTTGAGCACATCGGTAATGCTCGTTACGCTACTAGAGCCGCGATTGTCCAAGATCGAGAATATTCGTTGTTCAGCGCGCGAAAGCACCTCGCGGGCGTCTTGTGATTCATCGTACGCCTCACGCAGAATCTCCGTGCTGGCTTTGATGAGCGAGCGGTACGTCGCCTTGGTGCGGACAATCTGCGCGTAGTACACCGCATGGGCGGGAGTGGCCACCGAATTGCGCACCCGATTCAAGTATGCGGCGCCGCCGATCAAATCGTAGTGTCCCGCCGACTTGAGCGATTCAACCAACAGCATTAGGTCAATTTTCTGACCTGCGTCATACATTTGCAGAATATGTTCGTACAAACGCCGATTCGCATCGTCATAAAAGTCATCGGGCCGGAGGATGAGGGCTACCTCGTCGCAGTTGTCGGGATACAGTAAGATGCTCCCCAGCACCGCCATTTCGGCCTCGATACTGCACGGCGGCTGCCGGTCCAGGAGTTCTGGTGTGGCTACTTTGCGTTGTTTGCGACGGCGCGGTTTCGAGTCTTCAGCAGACGACATAGCACTTCCTTGGGACAAGCAGCCAACACCGGCCGTTGACGACGATCGTCTGCCGCCACAGCAAACGGCGCGACCGCAAATCGTCCCTCTTCTCTAGCAGCAACCTTGCGGTAGGGGAAGATGAACCTCAGCTAGTGGCTTAATGTACACTATTCGTAGTGCAACGGTAAGCCAAAATTTCCATGGCGCAGTCAATGCTAGCAGAAATCGGCGGCGGCGGTAATTGCTCGCGGTGAATACGTGATGATTTGTATCCTTTGGTGTGCCGGGAGACGGTAGCGAAAGGGCCGTTCCTTGAAGATCCTTGTAACAGGCGGCGGTGGTTTTCTCGGTCGGTACATCGTCGAGCAGTTGTTGGCTCGCGGGGACCAGGTACGTGTATTAGCGCGCAGGCGCTATCCTGACTTGGAGCGTGCCGGCGTGGAGATGGTGCAGGGCGATGTCCGCAATGCGGACGTGGTCGATGTTGCCTGCCGCGAAATTGACGCCGTGATCCACACCGCCGCTGTCGCCGGAATCTGGGGGCCTTGGAAACATTTTTACGAAATTAATACACTCGGCACGCATCATGTTGTAGCTGCGTGCCATAAGCACAGAGTGGGGCGCCTCGTTTATTGCAGCAGCCCCAGTGTGACCTTCGATGGCGGGGATCAGGAGAATGTCGATGAATCAGCGCCGTATCCCCAACGCTGGCTATGCCACTACCCCCACACCAAGGCGTTGGCTGAACAGCATGTACTTGCGTCCAACGGCGAGAATGAACTGTTGACGTGTGCGTTACGCCCCCATTTGATTTGGGGACCGCGCGATCAACACCTCATTCCCAGATTGCTTGATCGCGCCCGGCGAGGCCAGTTAATGCGCGTCGGAGACGGCAAGAATCTGATCGACATGGTCTACGTGGAGAATGCCGCGGCGGCTCATATTCAAGCGCTCGATGCGCTTAGGCCAGGGTCACCTGTCTGTGGACGAGCGTATTTCATCTCGCAAGGCGAACCCGTGAATTGCTGGGAATGGATCAACCAGATTCTCGCTCTGGCGAGCTTGCCACCCGTGCGCCGTTCTTTGTCATTTGGCGCCGCGTGGCGATTGGGAGCCGCCATGGAGGCGCTTTACACCGCCCTACAAATCTCGCGTGAACCGCGGATGACTCGATTTCTTGCAGCTCAACTAGCGAAACATCACTACTTCAATATCAATCGGGCCCGCACCGATTTTGGCTACGCTCCCAAGATTTCTACTGCGGACGGTATGCAGCGTCTTGCCGCGTCGTTGCGACCGTGAGCCGCGAAAGCCTTTCCGCCGCGCTCGGTGCGTATAATTCGCACGGTATGATGGAGAAAAAAGGCGCATCGTGCGACGCTCGCTTCGAACTCAAATCCTCCTTCCGGTGCTTGGCGTGGTATTGGCGGCCATGGTGTGCGTGAGCATCGCCAATGCGTGGCTGGCGGCGCGTCGCACTCGAGCCAATATCGAAGTGCAGCTACGCGGCGTTGCCCGCACCTTGGCAGAGTCAAACTTCCCTCTGACCGATGCGGTACTACGCCAAACGCAAGGTCTTTCGGGCGCGGAATTCGTGGTCGTCGACGCGCAAGGAAAGGTGGTCGCGACGAGCTTGGCCCGCGTGGATCCTCTGCCAGCCGCTCAGGCAGTTCAATCGCCACAAGCTTTGGAACTTGATGAGATAGTTTCCCTGGGAAATGCCGCCTACTTTCGCGCGGTGGTGCGTCGTAAGGGGCGACCGGGAACCGATGGGGACGAGTGGCTACACATTTTGTATCCCGAAAAGTATTGGCGGAGAGCCTGGCGCGAAGCTGTAGCGCCGCCTTTTCTAATCGGAGGGGTTTCGTTGATCCTCACCACGGTTCTGGCCACTTGGATTGCGGCTCGCTGGACCCGACCGATGGAAAGGTTGCGCTCGCAGGTGGAGCAGATTGCACACGGTGATTTTCGCCCGCTACCGCTCCCGGAACGGGACGATGAGATCCGTGATCTGGCGGCTTCGGTCAACCGCATGGCCGAGATGCTTGCCCGTTATGAAGGCGAAGTGCGCCGCCGCGAACGTCTTCGTACGTTGGGACAGTTAGGCGGCGGTATCGCCCATCAAATGCGGAATGCAGCAACCGGCTGCCGCATGGCTCTTGATCTCCACCGCCGGCAACGATCCGACGCAAATGACGACGAGAACCTTTCCGTTGCGGTGCGCCAACTGGAGCTTATGGAAACTTACTTGCGCCGATTTCTCACCTTGGGCGCCGAACATAACGCTCCCAGCGCCACAATCGATATAGGCCGGGTTGTAGAGAATGTACTCCCGCTGCTGCGTCCCACGGCTGCTCACTTGGGCGTCGCGTTGTGTTGGACGCCGCCCAAGTCAGCCATCTTCGTGCGTGGAGACGAGAATGGGCTCGCGCAATTGGTCGTTAACCTTACGCTTAACGCGATCGAGGCAGCGTCTGGATCAGCGCATGTTTCTCTTGAGGAGGACACTCCCGGCGGCAATGACGACAGCAAAGTCGTGGGCACGGACCAAGCCGACCGTTCAGCACAGCCCCCCACGGTCGAAGTACACATTGTCTCGGGAAATGATGGTTTTGCAAGGCTTGAAATCGTCGATACAGGTCCGGGCCCTGCGGCCGACGTTCGCGATCAGATTTTTGAACCCCTGGTGTCCGATAAGCGCGACGGCGCTGGTCTGGGACTGCCCGTGGCGCGCGAAATTGCACAGCTTCACGGAGGCGACATAAGTTGGGAGCGTCGACAGGGGAAAACGTACTTCGTGGTCAAGTTACCCATACTAAAAGGAGAATCGCCGCGTGGCGCGTCTGTTAATCATTGATGACGAGCCTTCGATCACTTGGGGGTTGAAGCGTCTTGGCGAGTCGCTGGGACACGAGGTCACGGGAGTTTCCTCAGCGGAGCAAGCGCTCGAAGCGGCCAAACGCAGCCAGTTTGACGTCGTGGTCCTTGACGTCCGCTTACCTGGGCGCGACGGACTGTCGGCCATGAGCAATTTGCGCGATCTCGTGGGCGACGCGCCGATTATCGTGATCACCGCGTACGGAGATTTGCAAACGGCCGTCGAAGCCGTGCGCCGGGGCGCGTTCGAGTACTTGGTGAAACCGTTCGACCTGGATCGGGCCCAACAAGTTATCGATCGTGCCTTGGAGCATCGTTCATCGAGCGGAGCGCCGGTCCCCGAGGCTCCCCAAGTCGCTGGTTTTGTCGGCAAAACTCCCGCCATGCAAGAAGCGTTTAAGCACATTGCATTGGCGGCAGCCTCAGACGCAGGAGTCTTGATTATCGGCGAAAGCGGCGTCGGTAAGGAGTTAGCAGCGCGAGCCATTCACCGCTATAGTCGCCGCGCGGCAGGACCGTTTGTTCCCGCCAATATTGCCTCGCTCAATCCGTCGCTCGCCGAAAGTGAACTGTTTGGACACACGCGCGGCGCTTTCACAGGCGCCGATCAGGCACGAACGGGGCTACTCGTCCAGGCTCACGGCGGCACATTGTTCTTGGACGAAGTGGCCGATATCCCTCCCGAAATTCAGGTCAAACTGCTGCGAGTTTTGGATCAAGGCGAGGTCTACCCCGTGGGTGGAAGGGAGCCGGTTCGCACCGATTTTCGCGTCATCTCGGCCACCCACCAGAATCTGTTAGCCAAGGTGGAAGACGGCTCCTTTCGTCACGACCTCTACTTTCGACTTTGCTCGTTCCAACTTGCGCTTCCTCCGCTGCGTGAACGGGTTGACGACATCGAAGACTTGGCCGAACACTTCCTTCGTCAAATCGCCGCAGGCTCCGAAGAGCGGCGAGCAAGACTCTCGACCGCAGCCTTGGCCGAGCTAAAACGTCGTCCGTGGCGCGGCAATGTGCGTGAACTTCGGAACGCTTTGGAGCATGCCTCAACACTGGCGCGTGGCGGTGTGATTGGGCCAGAGCACTTGCCCCCGCCCGCGCCGTTGACAATTGTGCAGCGTCAGGCGGCCCAAACCGATACAAGTAAAATTGACTCGCTCATTCGCGCTTGGGCGGCGGATCGGCTGCGCGCCGGGGACGCAGAAGGAACTCTCCACGAGGAGTTACTCTCGCTGGTAGAGCCGCCGCTGTTTCGCGAAGCACTTCTCCGCCATCACGGTCAGGTCGCGGCGGCCGCCCGCGAACTAGGGCTCCATCGGACCACTTTGAAAAAGAAAATGGAGCAGTACGGAATTGATTCGGAGTAGCGTCTGACGAGCGCTCGCAATGTTCCGTGTGGAAATGTTGGCTAGCCGACTCGTACGTCATGCGCTAACAAGCAATCGTATTGCGTCCGAACAAACCTACAACCGACGAGTAAGCGCCCTAGCTGAATGACGAACAGTCCGGCCTTCTCGTGTCTAGGGCTATCCAGGAGACGCCTCGTCCTTCTACCTGTCCTGCAGTGGAGGAACCGTTGCGGCGGCGCCGTTGCGCCACTCCATCGCGGCATGCACTACCCAGCGCTGCTCCGAGCGTATGCAAGACCGCCGGATCGTCCTATCACCGCGTCGTCGATCGCCATTCTTGCCGGCAAGTCGCGTCGAACTCAACAACATACTTTCAGAGCGGAAGCACGCTCTGTCTTTGAGTGTCGTTTGCGATTATGTCTGTCGTATGCCAATTGTTGACCTGCCGCATGTGGCCGTTGATACTAGGCCACCGACGGATTCATGCGATGAGCGTTCCGCACTGCTTCGAGTATTCGCTGCAATTCGCGCGAAGACGGGCCATCGCGGAATAATGCTCCCGTATATGCCTCAATAAGTGGAGCCAACATGCGCAACCTGGTTTCCCCAACCGCAGCCTCGCGTTGTTTCCTGGGTTGGACGCCGTGGATCACCATAGCGACTCTCAGTCTTGCCGCAGGTGGATTAGTCGCTTTAAACGTTGGCGCAGTCTGGGGGGAGACGGAATCTCGCCGGCCAAACATAATCTTGATTGTGGCTGACGACTTGGGGTACGGGGATCTTGGATGTTATGGTCAAATGAAGATTCGGACACCCAACATTGACCGGCTAGCGTGCGAGGGCATGCGGTTCACACAACACTACAGCGGCAATGCTGTGTGTGCGCCGTCGCGTTGCGTATTGATGACGGGGATGCACCCAGGCCACGCCGTTGTCCGCGATAATCGCGGAATTCCCCCGGAAGGCCAATTCCCCCTGCCGACCGAAACGGTCACCTTGGCCAAGTTGCTCCAAGCTCAAGGTTACGTAACAGGAGGTTTCGGTAAGTGGGGATTGGGAGGTCCAGGCACTAGCGGCGATCCCTTGAACCAGGGATTGAACCGGTTCTTTGGATACAACTGTCAAAGCGTCGCACACAACTACTACCCAACTTACCTGTGGTCCGACAATCAACGTATGCCGCTGAACAACCCGCCTTTTGCGTCGCGGCAGACTCTCGATCCGAACGCTGATCCGCTTGATCCCGCGTCATACGCCCGGTTCAAGGGGAATGATTACGCGCCCGACCTGATTGCAGAGCAGGCACGTCGTTTTGTACGCGAAAATCGAGACCGCCCCTTCTTCCTTTATTATCCCACGACCGTCCCCCACTTGGCGCTGCAGATACCTGACGACTCATTAGAGGAATATCAAAAAGCTTTTCCCGACGATCCGCCCTACATGGGCGGAAATGGCTACTTGCCTCACCGTACTCCGCGGGCCGCGTACGCGGCGATGGTCACGCGTATGGACGCTGAGGTTGGCCGTCTAGTGGATTTGGTCTCGAAATTGGGCCTTGAAGAACAAACCGTGTTCATCTTCACATCCGATAACGGCCCTACATATAACCGCTTAGGTGGCAGCGATTCGGAGTTTTTTCATTCGGCAGGCCCGTTGCGAGGCTTGAAAGGCTCGCTATACGAAGGCGGTATTCGCGTGCCGTGCATCGTGCGGTGGAAGGGCCAAATTACTGCTGGCGTAACTTCGGATCGCGTCACCGGGTTTGAGGACTGGTTACCCACCCTGCTGGATTTGATCGACGCCGACGAGGCAATTCCCAATCACATTGATGGCATCAGCTTTGCGCCGACACTCCTTGGCGCAATTCAAGAACCTCGACCATTCCTTTACCGAGAGATTCCCAGCTACGGCGGGCAACAATCTGTGCGTATTGGTGATTGGAAGGGAATCAGGCAAAACCTTCGGCCACGGGGAAAGGACGCCAAGCCAGACTATCGCATTGAGTTGTATAACTTGGCGCAGGACATTGGCGAAACTCAAGACATTGCAGCGCACCATCGCGACCTTGTCGAGCAGATTGCCGCCATCATGCGGCGCGAACACACACCTAGTCTCGCCTTTCCATTTCCTGCGCTCGACGAACTATCCGAATAGTTTGAGCCCCCCTATCGCCGTCGGAAAATCGTCCTTACGCAGCGGAATTTACCGCGCGCGATCATTCGCCGTCAAACGTACGGTAGGCGAACGGAGCAAGACCAAGCTTCTCCGGCCCCCTGGCAAACGTTGATCTGCGTTTGGCGCGAGACTTGCCCACTTTCCTTAAATACGAGCCATGGGCGCGTCGTGGCGGGCGCTAAGCGGCTTTCCCTCGTTTTAAGGAGAATTGTGATGGGTCTGTTTTCCAGTAAGGAGTTGAATTCGCTCGAACAGTTGTTCATCGACCAACTCCAAGATATTTACGACGCAGAGCATCGGATTACCGAAGCGGTACCGTTAATGGCCGAGGCGGCTGATTCGCCGCAATTGGCACAGGCTTTCCGTGATCACCTGCAAGAGACAGAGCGGCAGATTGAGCGGTTGGAGCGAGTGTTCGAAATTGTTGGACAAAAGCCCAAACGCAAAACCTGTGACGCTATGAAGGGTTTGATTTCGGAAGGCAACGAGGTAATCAACTCGACCGGCAGCGCCGATGTTCGTGACGCAGCTCTGATCGCTGCTGCGCAGCGAGTGGAACACTACGAAATCGCCGCTTACGGTTGCGTGCGGACCTACGCCCGGCAACTCGGCTACGCTGAAGCAGAGGAACTGTTGCAGGCCACGTTGGACGAAGAAGGCGCCACCGACCATAAGCTCACAGCGCTTGCCGAAGCGATTGTTAATCCGCAAGCTCAGGCCGCCAGTCGTCACTAGGCGCCAACGCGAAATTCCCTTTCAGAAGAACCCTTACTCCCCGCAGGGTACGCCGATTCATAGGAGTGTCCTGCGGGGTTTTCGTTGGCGCCAACGTTACCAGATGACGGCTGACCGAAACGCAGGAAGTCGGTACAATCTCCTCTCCACCCATCAGGAGATTCTTAGCCGTGTATGATAAGCAAGCTCTGATTGAAATTATCCGTCGAAATGCGCTTCAATTTGGCGATTTCACGCTGGCGTCGGGAAAAAAAGCGAAATTCTATCTCGATTGCCGGAAGGTAACGCTCGACGCAAAAGGAGCGAACTTGGTGGCCGCCGGCATTCTGGATTTGCTTGGAGAACAGCCGCCCAACGCAGTCGGTGGGATGGCGATCGGAGCCGATCCGATCACTGCTTCACTAATTACTCTCGCCGGACAGCGAGGTCTTCCGATGGTCGGCTTCATCGTCCGTAAGGAAGCCAAAGCGCACGGGGCCGGAAAAATGGTTGAAGGCCCCGTCGAACCGGGCATGACCGCCGTCATCGTCGAAGACACAATCACAACCGGCGGTAGCTCTTTGCGGGCGATCGAACACGCCGAAGCGTTCGGCTTGAAGGTGCAAGGGGTGATTGCCATAATTGATCGATTGGAAGGCGGCGCTGAAGCATTCGCTCAAGCCGGCTATCCTCTTCGAACGCTCTTGACAATTCGCGATCTTGGCTTGGAGCCAGCTGTCTGATCCACCGGAGGACTACAAATGAAGGTCGTTGATCGGAAGCGGCGCCTTGATCGGACTGGCCGTGGGAGATGCACTTGGCGCCGCAGTTGAATTTCAACGGCCGGGCCAATTTGCGCCGGTTGTCGATTATCGGGGGGGGGCGGACCGCATGGGTTAGGCCCCGGTGAGTGGACTGACGACACCAGCATGGCCTTAGCGTTGGCCGATAGCATCGCCGTAGCTGGTTGGGATTTGGACGACCAGGCTCGGAGATATCTGGCATGGTGGCGCCGGGGCGAGTATTCGGTCATCGACCGGTGCTTCGACATTGGCCGCACCACGATGACGGCCCTCATGCGCTTTGAACGTACTGGGAATGCGCGCGAGTCTGGTGATCGAGACGAGTCGGCCCAGCGGAAACGGTTCGATCATGCGTTTGGCGCCGGTCCCTATCGCGTTTGCGTCGCTATTTCCCGACGGACTTCCGGATTTAATGGAGAAAGCCGTCGAGTCGAGTCTCCCCACCCATGGGAGTCCGCAGTGTATTGACTCATGTCGGTACCTTACACTGGTGCTTTGCGGTCTGATCAATGGTGAGGACCGGAGCCGTGTGCTTTCCCCAGATTGGCCACCCGCCCAATGGCTGATGGCCCGCTTCACCTTGCATCCTGAGGTGCAAGAAATAATTCGCGGCAGCTATACCCGACGCCGCCCACCGGAAATTTGCGGCTCCGGCTACGTGATGCGTAGTCTCGAAGCGGCACTCTGGGCTTTCCATAGAGCCGTTGACTTCCGTGAGGCCGTTCTCAAAGCCGTCAACTTGGGGGATGACGCCGATACGCCAGGCGCTGTTTGCGGTCAGCTTGCCGGCGCATATTAGGGCGAATCAGGACTCCCCCTTGAGTGGCGCAGTCGTTTGGCGCGCCCCGAAGTTCTTGAGCGCGCGTTGGCGGGGTTGGGGGCTGGCGCCACGGTTCAATAACGCGCAGGGCCCGTTTCTTTTGCATGGGGAATCCCCCAGCTCTTTATGAAAAAACGGCCAAGATCATCGCGCGGCGAGCGAATAACAAAACAGGCGAATCTTCGCCTTGCTCGCATTATCTGCTAAGAGTTTAAGTCGCGATGAACTACGCTAATCCCGATCAAGAAGTCCTTTACATCGGTCCACCTCCGGTGAATCGGTTGGGCAAGACCGGATTCTGGACCTCGTTATTGGGGCTTTTTACGTGCGGTTTTCTCAGTCCCCTAGGACTTTTCCTCAGTTTGGTTGCGTTGCGGAAGCGCCCACGGGGTGCGGCCACGGCAGGCCTGTTGTTGGGACTTTTAGGCTCGGCATGGGTCGGGCTCCTGGCCGCCGTAATGCTTGGCGGTGCGATCAGCGCAAAAGCCTTGGAAGCCGCGAAGTTCGAGATGCAAACCCGAGCCGCATGCGTCCAAGCTACAGAGGTGATCGAACAGTATCGCCAAACTACGGGCCGACTTCCCGAAGGAATTGAAGGGAACAAGCTGGTGTTGCAATTCAGCGATGCTTGGGGGAACGCCCTTCGCTATGACCTGGACGATAGTGACTACACTATTCGCAGCTCTGGCCCTGACCGAGAGTTCGACACCGCCGATGATCTGATCCACCAACCGGGGATACCTCACTTTGACGCTGATGAGGACGACGATTAACGCCGTATCGCCCACGCGCTCTCGCAACCGCTGGTTTCTGCACTGAAACCGACTCCTCGTAAGCGTTCCCGCGGTGTCGCAAAAGATGCCGCGCTAACGTTTTTTCCTTGTACCCCCGCCTCGTTGCCTACCACGATACAACGTGGGAATGAAGTAAGCCCTTCTCTCCTCTTGTAGCAGATCCCGCTACTGCTTTTCTGGCGAATCGATGCAATCGCGGTCGTCGCCAAAGCGACCTTCCGATATGCCTCGGGGGGCGCCGCTATCATAGTCGCCACGCGACCCTGGTGCGCCCGATTGCCTAGCTGTTATTCCTCCCACCTTATTCCTGCAAGTCGGGATCTGGGTTTTTTCGAGTCTCTCCAGGAGCATAGGAAGTCTTGTTGTGTTCAGGAGTTACCAACGATAGGACCAGCCGATCGAGCTAATTTTTTCAGAAAGTTGCGGCATATGGGATTTTGCTCTCTTGACGCTCAGACAGTGCGAACGTAATCTAGCATGGCGGTGTTTAATTCTAATTCACCTTAATATCAAGCTTGCTAATACTAAGATTGCTCCATGCATCTGAAAGCGCTCAAAGTGTTTTGTGACGTAGTCGGGCGGCGCAGTTTTTCGCGTGGCGCCGCCGATAACGGCATGTCGCAATCGGGCGCAAGCCAGATGGTGAATCAATTGGAGCAACATCTCGGCGTACGACTCATTGACCGCTCTAAGAGACCATTTGTTTTAACCCCTGCGGGGGAGGTGTTTCACGAAGGGTGCCGCAAACTGGTTGAACAGTACTACGCCTTAGAGGATAATGTACGGGCTATGCACCAAGACATGGAGGGTCTTGTGCGCGTAGCGTCCATTTACTCGGTGGGCCTTAGTCATATCGACCGCTTTCGCCGAACCTTTCTTCAGCGGTATCCCCAGTCACGAGTTCATTTGGAATATCACCATCCCAATCGGGTCTACGAACTAGTGGAATCCGACCAGGCCGACTTGGGTTTGGTTAGCTATCCCCAGAAATCTCGCACAATCGATGTTTACCCGTGGCGTGAAGAGCCGATGATTGTGGCCTGCGCCCCGGATCACCCCTTCGCGTCGCAATCCGCCATTAACCTAGCCGACTTGAACGGCATGGAGATGGTGAGCTTTAACTCCGACTTGCGCATCCGCCGCCGAATCAACAAGGTGTTAGAGTCGGCAGGAGTTGTATGTCGGGTGACCTTGGAGTTCGACAACATCGAAAGCATTAAGCGGGCCGTCGAGATTAACGCTGGTGTAAGCCTTCTTCCAGCACCGACGGTCGAGCGAGAAGTCGCCGCTGGCTCCTTGGCGGCAATACCAATTAGAGACAAAAAGCTAGTGCGCCCATTGGGCATTATCTTGCGGCATGGGCGAGAACTCGGCGGCACCGTCCGGCGGTTCTTCGAGATGTTGCAGGAGGATGCAGGTCCTCACAGCGCCGCCGAAAGGGCCAAAGCCAGCTAACGGCAAGCGGCGCGGCCGAACTTGTAGCGAGGACCGATCGCCGTCTCGTCTTCCCGATCCTTCGAATTCCACCGTCACGCATAGTTTCCTTTTGTCCGAGGAGTGATCTCGGCGCCTGCGGGTGAGTTGTATACCGCCCAAACTGTCGACACACTCCGCGAGCCTTTGATTGACTTATGACAAAGCGACCCCTCTACGGCTATCCCCAGAAGCACGGCCTGTATGATCCCGCCTACGAAAAAGAGAATTGCGGCGTGGGGTTTGTCGCAAACATCAAGGGCAAGCGCAGCCATCAGATCGTGCTTGACGCTGACCATGTACTGCGCCGGATGAATCATCGCGGCGCGTGTGGCTCCGAACCCAACACCGGCGACGGCGCGGGGATGTTAACCGCGCTGCCCTACGAATTCTTGGCCAAAGTCGCGCAGCAAGATTTGGGCGCCACTCTTCCTGAGCCCGGGCGGTTTGCCGCGGGGCTCGTCTTCTTGCCCGTGAACGAGGAAGATCGGCGCCGGTGTAAGGAAACCGTCGAGCAAATTGTGGCGGAGCAAGGGCAAACGATTGTGGGATGGCGGCGTGTTCCCGTCGACCCCGACAAAGCTGACGTTGGCCCAACGGCGCGTCAATCCATGCCGCATATCGAGCAGTTGTTTATCGCTGCCAGCGGCGATTTACAGGGCGATGATTTTGAGCGTCAACTTTACATCATCCGCAAGCGCGCCAGCAACCAATTGCGAACCGATCCGACCATTGAGCAGGCCAAACTCTTCTACATATGCAGCCTGTCCACCAAAGTCATTGTCTATAAGGGGATGCTCACGGGCGATCAACTGATGCCCTTTTATCCCGACTTGTCGGACCCGGACTATACGACCCATCTGGCCATGGTCCACTCGCGATTCTCAACGAACACCTTTCCCAGTTGGGATCGCGCTCAGCCGTTGCGGTTTATGAGCCACAACGGGGAAATCAATACGTTGCGCGGCAACATCAATTGGATGACCGCCCGGGAAGGCAAAGCGAAAAGTCCGCTTTTTGGCGACGACATTAAGAAGCTGTTTCCCATTATGGAGCCCGATTGCTCTGATTCGGGCAGCTTTGATAACGCCCTTGAGTTCCTGCTTATGGGCGGCCGCACGCTTCAGGAAGCGATCATGATGATGGTCCCCGAGGCATGGCAGAAGCATGAGACGATGCCCGAGGACAAGCGAGCCTTCTATGAATATCATTCGTGCCTGATGGAGCCATGGGACGGCCCCGCTTCGATCGCCTTCACCGACGGCAAGTACATCGGCGCGGTGCTGGATCGCAATGGATTGCGTCCTAGCCGATATTACGTCACGCATGATGATCGCGTCATCATGGCGAGCGAAGTAGGGGTGCTGCCGATCGAGCCCGCGAACGTCAAAGAAAAAGGGCGACTTCAACCCGGCCGCATGTTCCTGATCGATTTCGAGCAGGGGCGTCTCATTCCCGACGAAGAGCTAAAAGCGGACTTTGCAAGCCGGCGTCCGTACCGCGACTGGTTGCGCCGACAGCGCATTCAACTAAGCGACCTGAGTTCGACCAACGGGCATACGCCGGGACTGGACTCCAAGACGCTGCTTCCGCGCATGCAGGCGTTTGGCTATACCACCGAAACGATGCAATTCATGCTCATCCCCATGGTGCATGAATTGCGCGATCCGGTGGGCTCGATGGGCAACGATTCGTCGCTGGCGTGCCTGTCGGATAAGCCGCGTTTGCTTTACGACTACTTTAAGCAACTCTTCGCGCAAGTGACCAATCCGCCGATCGACTCGATCCGCGAAGAGGTCATTATGTCGCTGGAGTGTTACATCGGTCCGGAAGGCAACTTGCTCGAGACAACCGAGGAGCACGCCCACCGGCTTTTGATTCCCCACCCGATCCTCTCGAACGAGGAGCTTGCGGCTCTTCGTCATTTGGATCACCGCGGTTGGAAGACACGCACCATCGATATCACGTTCCCGCGGTCGGAAGGCCCTGACGGGTTGACCGCCGCGCTGGACCGAATTTGCGAGGAAGCGGAACGCGCTATCGACGAAGGATACAGTCTAGTTGTGCTTTCGGACCGCGCGATTGGCCCCGACCGGGCGCCGGTCAGCTCTTTGTTGGCGTGCGGCGCTGTACATCATCACTTGGTGAAGAAGGCCAAACGCACGCAAATCGGCATCGTGCTGGAAACTGGCGAAGCGCGGGAAGTGCATCATCATTGCCTTCTCATCGGTTACGGCGCCGACGCGATCAACCCCTATCTGGCGTTCGAGGCATTGTGGCAGGCTCGGCGCGATGGCCTGCTCGACCCAGAGAAACTAAGCGACGACGGAAAGGTCGTTGCCGCCTACCGAAAGGCTGTCGCTAAGGGTTTGCTCAAAGTGATGGCCAAAATGGGGATTTCGACGCTGCAGTCCTATAAGGGCGCCCAGATCTTCGAGGCGCTTGGGCTGCGAGACGAGGTGATCGATCGATGCTTTGCGGGAACCGCCAGCCGCATCCAAGGGGTTAGCTTCAAGGTGCTGGCCGACGAGGCGCTGCGGCGGCACGCACTTGGTTATCCTCAACGGGAAGACGATCGACTTCCGACATTGCCCAACCTCGGGGAATTTCATTGGCGGGCCGATGGAGAGCGACACGCATGGGATCCGCAAGCGATCGCCGACATTCAAATCGCGGCTCGCACCAATAGCCGCGAAGCCTATAAGCGATTTGCGGAACACGCCAATCAAGACGCTCGAACTCGTTGTTCATTACGAGGGCTGTTGCGGTTCAAGCCCTCGGGGGCCGGCGGCCCGGTGCCCCTCGAAGAAGTTGAACCCGCGACCGAAATTGTCAAGCGTTTCTGCACGGGCGCTATGAGCTTCGGCTCGATCTCGGCCGAGGCGCACGAAACGTTGGCGATTGCCATGAACCGTGTCGGCGGAAAGAGCAACACCGGCGAGGGCGGCGAGGATCCAGAACGATTCAAGCCGCTTCCCAACGGCGATTCGAAGCGGTCGGCCATCAAGCAGGTCGCGTCCGGGCGGTTTGGCGTCACGATTTGGTATTTGACCAACGCCGACGAGTTGCAAATCAAGATGGCGCAGGGCGCCAAGCCTGGCGAAGGCGGCGAGTTGCCCGGTCGCAAAGTGGACGAGAATATCGCCCGCATTCGGTACTCCACGCCGGGCGTGGGGCTGATCAGTCCTCCGCCGCACCACGACATTTACTCGATCGAGGATTTAGCCCAACTCATTCACGACTTGAAGAATGCCAACCCCTCTGCGCGCGTCAGCGTCAAGTTGGTGTCCGAGGTGGGCGTAGGGACCATCGCCGCGGGTGTGGCCAAGGCGCACGCCGACCACATTCTCATATCCGGCGATAACGGAGGCACCGGCGCGTCTCCCCTGACGAGCATCAAGCACGCAGGTTTGCCTTGGGAGCTTGGCCTTGCCGAAACTCACCAAACGCTGGTGCTCAACGATCTGCGGAGCCGCGTCGTTCTTCAGACCGACGGCGGGCTAAAGACCGGCCGCGACGTTGTCATCGCCGCCTTACTTGGGGCCGAAGAATTCGGCTTCGCCACGGCGCCGTTGATTACGCTCGGCTGCATCATGATGAGAAAATGCCACCTCAATACCTGCCCGGTAGGAATCGCCACCCAAGACCCGGTGCTGCGCAAGAAGT
>CAYWIS010000075.1:9478-24749 GCA_964458385.1 uncultured Pirellulaceae bacterium | reverse complement strand
ACTCTCGGCCGCCTGTCTCACGACGACGTTCATCATCACGCAGCGGACCGGCGCCTGCCAGCGCATTGCGATCTCGGAAAACACGGCGTTACGCGACCGTTTGCTCCCTGACTTGCTTGCGGGACGGACCTTCGCCACGGTGGGTATTTCGCACTTGACCACCAGTCGGCGCCACTTGGCGCGCCCTGTGCTGCGTGCAGAGCCTGTAGACGGGGGCTTTGTGTTGGACGGGTTCAGCCCTTGGGTAACCGGCGCTCCTCAGGCACAAACGATCGTAACCGGCGCCACGCTGGATGATGGAACCCAGGTATTGGTCGCCTTGCCGACGCATTTACCAGGCGTATCGGTACCGCCTCCCGCGCGGCTGGTTGGGCTTTCGGCCAGTCAGACGGGGCCTGTCCATTGCGAGCGAGTTTTTGTGCCGCACGAGTATCTGCTGGCTGGCCCGGTGGAAGAAGTGATGAAACACGGCGCCGGCGCTCGGACAGGCGGTTTGCAAACGTCGACGCTCGCCATCGGTTTGGCCGACGCCGCGCTCACTTACTTGGAAGAGGAAACCGAGCGCCGTCAAGATTTGGCGAACCCGGCAACGGCGCTGCGCAGCGAATGGAAGCAGATCCGCGACGACTTGCTGGCGTTGGCCGAAGGCGAACCTGTGTGTTCGACCGAAAATCTCCGGGCCCGCTCCAATAGTCTGGCGCTTCGCGCCGCCCAGGCCGCCTTAGCGGCGGCCAAAGGAACGGGTTATGTCGTAGGACATCCTGCCGGCCGCTGGTGCCGCGAAGCGCTCTTTTTCTTGGTGTGGAGTTGTCCACAGCCAGTACTAGCTGCGAACTTGTGCGAATTGGCGGGAATTGAGAGCTAGCCCAAGGGCCAGCTCTCTCGTTGCGTCTGGCCGATCCGCTCGCGGCGTTCGCGCTTGCCGCGCTACCGCAAGGGGAACTCACTACGGTACTCAAAAGCCTCAACCGCCACTTGCAGTTGTTCCTTGACCGAATCCGGCGCGGCGGCAACGGCTTCGTTCTGTCGACGAGTGGCGTACTCTTGCGTCTGGGAGCCAGAGATAGCGTTCACCAGTAGGCTTACGTAGCGGCGGTTTTGCCAATTGTCCAACTGGCACGCCTTGAGAGCGTGCTGGTACGCCTTTTCATCGTCGCGGAAATTCAGGTCGGGGCATTCCGAGTACGCCGCGGCCAAGTACACATGGGCCACCACGTCTTTCTTATCGCCAAAGAACTTGGCGAAATTGGCCTCACGTTCGGGATGTTGAAGCGCCGTGGAAAAGTCCTCAACGGCCCGTGAATAATCGTGCTTGACGCCCCACAAGTGAGCCCGAAGGATGTAAGCCTCGGCGTAGGTTGGGTCGATCGACAGCGCCTGGGTGATGTCCTTCTCAGCGGCGTCAAACTCTTGCATCGCATACTGTTCGCCGGCGCGGAAGAGGAGCGCAGTCAGATTCTTGGGATCCTGCTTCAACACGGCCGTATACGCGTTGATGGCCTCGCGCCGCCGGCCCTGCTCGGAAAACTTCAACGCGCGGGCCAATTGCTCTTCGGGCGAAAGCCGTTGTTGCTGATTCGAGGCCGACGCCGAACCCGTGGCGGAAGTTGGGGTCGAAAAGTCGCTGGAAGCCGCAGCGCCCGGCGACGCCGCCCCGGCGGCGGGAGTAGCTGCCGGTGTGCCCGTCGTTGCCGCGGCAGGAGCAGTTTGGGCGGTTTGAGGTGGTTGGCCCTCCGCGGGGGCCTGCGCTGTTTGTGAACCGCAACCAACCGTCCAGAGCAACGCCGGCGCCAGCAAGGCGGCAATGAGTGTTCGCACCATGATCTCCCACTTTCGCACGTCGACCAAGAAATAACCGAAAGCGGCGGTGCTTATACCGGGAATGCCCGTCCTATAGCAAGGCCAATGCGCAGACGAAGGTTGGGAAATTTACGGACCTGCGTCAATCGCGGTGAAATCCGGCGCGACGATAATTTTTCCGCATCTCGGCCAGCGTCTGGTTAACGATGCGGTTGAGTCGCTCCAGCTCGTCAGGACGCGGTTCGCGTGACAATTCGACGTGGATATCCGGCGCCCTTTCGTCGCCCGGCGCAACAGCAACCAAACGGACCAGATCGCCGCCGACTTGCTCTTTCACCCGCCGGTCCACCAGAGCGCTTAGCGCCTCCCAATCGTCGTCGGAGCCGCAAGAGCATGCTTCCCCCCGTTGCAGGGCCTCCCAATGCGTCTGCGCGCAGAAGGCGTCGGGATCCGTCGCGGACAGCAACTGCAGCGACTGCTTCAAGACAGGTTCGGCCTCGGCCGGGCGATCGCGATGCTGCAAAAAGACGCCCAACGCCGCGAGCGTTCGTCCGTGCATGACGGGATCGCCCGAGGCAGCGGCGTTCTCCACCGCCTGGCGGTGTAAGGTTTCGGCCAGACGGGTCCGGTCACGGCCATCGGCCCATATGGCGTAGTTGCGGAGCACATTGGCAATTTCCTGCCGATCTCCCAACCGTTGAGCCTGCTCCAAAGCACGATCGTAAGCCTGCTCCGCGTCCGATTCGCGACCAGCGTCGGCCAGTGCGTAGGCAAGCGCCTGTTGGGCCTCAATGCCAAGCCGAGGGTCGCCCAAGCCGCCGCACAACTTCACGGCCATTTGATTGGCCTCGATCCGCAAGTCATGGTCGCCGGTCAGCCGGGCCACATTCGCCAATGCGATATTCACATTCAAGAGCGGCGCCACGTCTCGATCGGGGGTATCTTGCAGCCGCCGCAACTCCCAAAGCGCCGCCAGCGCCACCTGTAGATCGGAGCGGTCGGCCCGATCAAGGCAGTGGTCCACGATTTCTTGCTGTATGTCGGGCGGGGCGCTCGGCCAATACTCCAACCCTTCGGCCGCGGGTCCGTGCGCCGCTTTTATCACAAACAAACGCAGCGCGATGTCGCTCGCCACCTGGGGATTGCCATGCTTCCAATTGATTTCAACTGAACGATTCGCCAGGTCAATTGCCTCGTCGGCTCGCCCTTGTGCAAGCAAGTTCTCTGCTAACGGCGCCAAGCCGTAGGCGTAGCCGGGATGCTCTTCTCCATAGAACGCCCGGCGTTCCTCCAGACCACGGCGCAGCACTTGTTCGGCTTCCTCCAACTCGTCCATGCGCGTGAGGATTTCGCCCAGATTCATCAGGCACGTAAGCCGCTCCTTCTGCATTTCTTTATTCTTTGCGGGAACGGCCGCGGCCGCGCGGCATGCGGTGGCCGCCCTCGATAAGTCACCCACGCCACAAAGGATAATGGCTTCGTTAAATAGCGCCTGCACGTACAGCGGACTCTCCTCGCCGGCTTGCTGCGCCGCCAAGGTGACCCCGCGATGCACGGTTTCCTCAGCCCTGAGGCAATCGCCAGCCTGTAGACAACCCACAGCCTCGTCAAAAAGTGATTGCAACGACGAGGGCGAGATCTCCAACGGCCCACCTATTGCCTGCTGCAACGCCGATTTAAGCCGGCTCCACATGATGAGAACTCCAGGCAAGAGAAGAGGGGGCCGGCTTTACGGCGATTCCCATTCGGTGCGACAATGCGACAAGATCGCAGTTAATATCCCAGACTCGTCGGCGCAAAACAAGCATTTTTCCGCTGCGCCACCCGGGTTGAATCCACGCGTTCGCTGAAGCGGTTTTCGCTACAACCGAATGTTGGCGGATAGCGTAACGAGCGTTGCGAACGTTCGCTTACGCTTGTGCGTCACCTTGCCTTTCGGAAGAGAAAAGAACACCAGGATGGGTCACGTGACCGAGGCAGCCATTCAATTTTTTCTTCGGTGGCGGTGGCCGTTGTTGGCCGTAGCCATCGTCGTGACGGGGCTGGCCGTCCTGCCGGCGCAGCGCGTTGCATTCGATCGCTCGCTGGAAAACATGTTCGCCGACGACGATCCGTTGCTCAGGCCGTTTCGGAAGCTTAAGCGAGTATTTGGCGGCAACGAGGTCGCGCTGGTTGTGTATCGCGATCCCCACCTGTTCCAAACCGACGGCGCCGGAATTCGCCGCCTGGCCGCAGTCGCCCGTCGCGTCGAGGCGGTTCCGGGAGTCAAAGGCGTCTTGAGCCTGGACCGCCTAATGGGCGAAGACATTGTTGATCCCGATAGCCGTCTGGCGGCCGGCCAACGCAAACTATTTGAGAACTTCACGCACAACGCCGAAGGCGACATTGCGGCGATTGTGACGATGCTCACGCCCGAAGATCAAACGCACGTTCCGCGCCGGCACACCATTGAGCAACTTCGCGCCATTGCCGAAGAACTTCCTTCGGGAATGATCGCCGGCGAGCCGGTGATGATCTCCGATGGCTTCTACTACGTGGAAGAAGACGGCCGACGGTTAGGGCAGTGGTCCACCCTCTTGCTGGCGGCGGTGATTGTATTCTTCTTCCGTAGTTTGCGGTGGGTGCTGATCCCCGTGGTTGTGGTCCAGGCCGCTTTGATTTGGACGCGGGCGCTGCTTGTATTATCGGGACTGCGGCTGAGCATGGTCAGCTCGATGCTTACGGCCGTTGTCACCGTGGTGGGCGTGGCGACCGTCGTCCACATCATTGTGCGTTTTCGCGAGGAGCGAGGAAACGGAAAGACGCCGCACGAAGCGCTCGCAGCCGCAAGCAGCGTGCTGGCGGCGCCGATCATATGGTCATTTTCCACCGACGCAGCCGGATTTGGCTCGCTTCGTCTAGCGCGGGTAGGGCCGGTTCAAGATTTTGGCGTAATGATGGCCATCGGAGCGATCATGGTCCTGTGCGTCATTCCGCTGGTGATTCCTGCTTTGGCCTTAGTGGGAAGCGGGCGTTCCGATCCTGGTCGAGCTTGGGGAGAGCGGTCGTTTACAAATTTTCTGCAGCGTTTGGTGCGTTTCGCCGAACGCCGCCCGGTAGCCCTTGGCGCGCCGTTGTTAATTGCTTCTGTGGCCATTGCGGCAGGCGGCATGCGGTTGGAGGTCGAATCCGATTTCACCAAAAATTTCCGCGACGATAGCCCTATTGTTCGATCTTACCAATTCATTGAGTCCCATCTTGGCGGCGCCGGCGTGTGGGACGTTATAGTGCCCGCTGAAGAAGGGCTGTCTTGGAAGTACTTGCAATCCGTGCTGCATCTGGAGGAGCGTTTACGTACCGAAGTGGTCCTTCCCGATTCGCAAGGGCGGCTTCGACCGGCGCTCACCAAAGTGATCAGCCTGGCCGACGCCGTGGAAACCGGCAACGAGGCCTCGCCAATCCGTATTGAACGCGCTCCTGCGTTTCTGCAAGGGCGTCTTGTCGGCGCTGCGCTGGCTTCCATGCAGCGGAAGATGCCGGTGTTCTACGAAGCCTTGTACGCCGGCGACCCTCAGCAGCCCGACCAGTATTACTTCCGCATCATGCTACGAGCGGACGAGCGGCAAACGTCGGAGCAGAAGCGAGCCATCATCGCCCAGGTGGAACGAATTGTTCACGAGGAGTTTCCCGAAGCCGAAGTGACCGGATTCTTCGTGCTGCTAACCCACCTGATCGACAGCGTCATACAAGATCAATGGAAAACATTCGCCGTCGCCACGGCAGCCATCTTTGGAATGATGTTGGTCGCTTTCCGAAGCCTAACGCTGGCGCTGGTTTCGCTCGTGCCCAATGTGTTGCCCATCTTGATGGTTATGGGCGCCATGGGATGGCTGGCTGATTTTGGATTCAAGATCAACATGGGAGCGGCCATGATTGCGGCCGTATCCATCGGCCTGTCGATCGACAGTTCCGTTCACTATGTCTTGGCCTATCGCCGCGCACGCGACGCCGGCAAGACCGTGGCCGAAGCGTTAGAAGAAACTCAGCAGCGGGTAGGCCTTGCGGCCACCTTCGCCACCTTAGCGCTTGTGGCGGGCTTTACCGTGCTAGCGACCAGCGAGTTTGTGCCGACGATCTACTTTGGAGTGCTGGTGAGTCTGGCCATGTTTGGCGGCCTCCTGGGCAACTTGCTTATGCTGCCAATTCTTCTCAAGCTGGTCGCCCGCGAAACGAGCTCCTCGGCGCCAGAAGCATAACCCCGCCGAAGCGCATCCCCTGGGGCGTGTGCGGTGACTCGCGTTTTTTGCTTGCCGTCATCCCCAACGGCAAGACACGCCCACGGTGTTCCTGTTACGGGAAGCAGGTTAACGCAACCAAGCAATCATCCGGCACATGCCGAATAACCGCTTGTGCAAGACCAAGCCCGCCTCCTACTCCACGTACAGGAACTCGTTCGTGTTGAGCAGCACATGGCAGAAGTCAACCCGAGCGGCCGAGTGCGGATCGGCAGCTTGGCTACTGGGCGGCGCTGTGGGACGCAGGGCATTCTGACGCCCCGACTCGTCGGCGTAAAAGCCCGGTTCATTCTCAAACCGCCACATGCCCACAACGTCATCCAGTGGGGCGGTGCTATTGATCAGCAATTGTTCCGGTGGCACAGCGATCGCCGACAACCGCACGTCGTCCAGTAAGCCGTCCCAGCTAGCGCGACCGGGTTCGTCACGTCCACCGACCACCAGGTTCGCCTTACTACGATAACCGCCATGCACCTGGAGAGGGACGCGGGCGGTATTGAGCGGCTTCTCGGTAGCTCCTAGTTCTTTGACGTAGAACATCGCCTGCGGCCCGTTGGATCCGGCCAGGCTTACCGAGGCCGCAACATAATACGGCTTGTTCAGGTCAAGCAGAATGTTCGAGGGAACCACTTGGTAGACCCGTTGGCCGTTGGCTCCGTCGCCCACAATTTGCAAGATCAGGTTCTGAGGAGTGTACCGCGATTGCTTGCTCGTCACCCCCAGCGACCAACCCGGCGAATTGGTGTTGCCATTCCATTGCGAAGCAATCACGCGCACCGCCGCATCTTCGTACAGCGAACGCAGTAGCACATAGGCTTCGATCGTAAAATCGCCCGAAGGCAGAGACGGATTATCGGCTACGGCCAGCCGCGTCTTGGCGTTCTTCTCTGATATGTCGGCCGCTTGCCCTTCGCGTCCTGGCAACGTGACGAGCGGCGGACGCTCTGCGTCGGCTTGCGATTTCTCGCCCACTCGGCCTGCTTGTTCGCGCAGAAACGTCAGCGAGGATTCGACCTCCGACGTGGTTGGCGCCCGGCTGAACATGATCCGCCACGCCGCGTTGACGAATTCGTAGTCGTCGCGGGCGCCCTCCTTCTCTAATCGCGTTTTCAGCGCCTTGGCCCGCGCTAGCATCCAAGGTCCGTTAAACATCAACAGCGCTTGGTTGGCGGTGGTCGTCGTCTGCCGCAAGGCGGTGCTATTGAAACCATCGGCCACGTCAAACGCCTCCAGAAGTGGTTCCGGCGTGTTGCGCAGCACCTTCAGGTAAACAGCGCGACGAGGACGCGTCAGGTCTGCCCCTTCGCCTCCCATGGTCAGGTCCAATTCCCCCGTGGCGGCAAGGATGGCGTCGCGCACCTGCTCGGCCCGCAAACGGCGAATGTTCATCCGCCACAACAAGCGATTGGAAGGATCTACTACTTGTGGATTGCGTTCGGCGCCTTGCTGCTCTGAGTTGGAATCTGCAAGGACGAGCCGATGGTCGGCCAAAGCCGATTGCCGATAGGTGGCCGTGTTCATCATCAGCCGGTGCATCGGCTTGAGCCGCCGACCGTTCTTCAAGAATTGCACGACGAGCCAATCGAGCAACTCAGGATGGCTGGGCGGTTCGCCCAACCGGCCGAAGTCATTGGGCGTAGCGACCAATCCCTGGCCAAAGTGGTGTTGCCACAGGCGATTCACAATCACCCGGTGCGTAAGCGGGTTGTCCTCGCGATTGATCCACTCCGCCAGCGCCGTACGACGGCCGGTCGAGGCGATATCGGGCCGGGGCGTCACCTTGGCGGGTTCAGGATCCAGCACCGTGAGGAACCCCGGCGGAATATCGCGCTGGCGGCGGTCGCCGGGAATCACCGTCGGCGGCGCGACCAGCCCCACATCGCGCACACTAATTGTGGTAGGAGGCGGCGCTGGTTTGTATTTGTCGAACTCGGCCAGCTTCGCCTTCAATTCATCGTACCGTTTCTTCTCGTCGCCTTTGATCCGCCCCTGCCAATTCTCGACCTGACGCAGAACCAGGTCCACCAATTGACGTTCGCGAGGCGTGCGTTCATCCTCGGGCTTGTTGCACATCGCCTGAATTTCGGGCGGGAACATGCCGACGGCGGCCTTGGTGGCGGCCAACCGATGGGGAGCCTCAATCTTCTCCATCTCGGCCCGAATCTCGGCGGTCATCGCTTCCCACTGCGCTAGCTGCGCTTCGTATTCGCGGCGCTGCTCGGGGGTGATCAGTTGGCATTGGTCATACGGTAAGATCGGCGTAAAGAACGCCTGAAGCCGGAAGTAGTCCTCCTGCAAGATCGGGTCAAACTTGTGGTTATGACACCGAGCGCACCCCATCCCCATCCCCAGGAACACATCGGCGGTTACGTCGGTAATGTCGTTCAGGATGGTTTCCCATTGGAGCGGCGCATCGCGCTGGTTGTACTCGTAGATCCACAGCCGTAAGTATCCTGTGGCGGCTAGCGCCTCGGGATCATGGGGAGCGATTTCGTCGCCCGCTAGTTGTTCCCGCACAAACTGATCGTACGGCTTATCGTCGTTAAACGACTTGATGACATAGTCGCGATAGCGCCAGGCGGTAGGGCGATACGCATCCTGACGGTAGCCATCCGACTCGGCGTACCGCACCAGGTCCAGCCAATACCTTGCCCAGTGCTCGCCATAGCGCGGGCTATCCAGCAGCCGGTCAATCATCGCCTCGTACGCGTTTGGCGAGGTATCAGCCAGAAAGGCCTCGACCTCTTCGGGCGTGGGCGGTAGACCGGTCAAATCGAACGACGCGCGGCGCAGAAGTGTACGGCGGTCGGCTTCTTGCGAGGGCGTCAGACCGTTCTCGGCCAGCTTCTGGTAGATGAACTTATCAATCGGCGACTTGGACCAGCCGTTATCGTCAACTTCGGGAACTGGCGGTTCGCGGACAGGCTGAAACGCCCACCACGCGCGGTCTTCGTCCGAAATCAAAGGTTCACCGGAGCGAACAGCAACGCCGGTATCGCCGGGCCAAGGGGCGCCCATCGCAATCCAGCGCGTAAGCACGTCAATTGCCTTCGCATCGAGTTGGCCCGAGGGGGGCATCTCGAACGATTCGTACTTAACAGCTTCGATCAGCAGACTTTCTTCCGGCTTACCCGGAACAATCGCCGGCCCCGAATCGCCGCCCTGAAGCATGGCCGCGCGCGAGTCCAGGCGCAGTTCACCGCTTTGCTTATCAGGGCCGTGACACTTAAAGCAGTGATTCGCCAGCAGCGGCCGTACGTCGGTTTCGAAGAACTTGGCCTGCTCGGGCGTGGGCGCCAAGCTTTCCGCCTCTTCGGCCAGCGCCCGGAAGGTGGTCACCATCCCCAAGAGCAAGAGCACTTCCAACGCCGCGAAGCAACGACGACTCATCATCGGCTAACCAGCTCCCGCGAAAACGCGTACTACAAGGGAAGGAAACGCGTCAGCCCAAAAAGGCCGGGAAGAAGTTAATATTAAGGGCCGTCAAAAGTTACGTCAACTGCAAGGGGGTGTCGCCGCCTTGAAGCGGCGGCGAGTGTAACCTAAACTCGCGGGGTTGAGCTCCTTTTGTCATTTACTCCTGAGTTCGTCGCCGTGCCTTCGGAAGCCGCCTATCAGCAATGCATTTCCCCCGCATGCGGGGAAGTTTACAGCGTGGACGACGTGCGGGTCGCCTGTGGGCAATGCGGCGACTTGCTGGATGTCGCCTACGATTGGAATCGCGCCGCGCCGCCAAGTTCCCTGAGGGATTTTGAGGCCCAATGGGCGCGACGTAATGATCCCCTGTGCTTTAGTGGCGTGTGGCGGTTTCGCGATTTGCTCCCCTTTGCCCCCGCCGACAAAATCGTCACCGTTGGCGAAGGCCAAACGTTGCTCCAGCGGGCTGACGCCGTCGCAAAGTACGTGGGGCTGAACGCTGGCCGGCTATACCTGCAATATGAGGGCATGAACCCCTCGGGTAGTTTCAAAGACAACGGCATGACGGCGGCGTTCACGCACGCCCATATGATCGGCGCCCAGCGGGCCGCCTGCGCTTCGACAGGCAACACCAGCGCGTCTCTGGCGTTGTATTGCTCGGTCACGGGGCTCATGCGGGCCGTGATTTTCGTGGGGTCGGGCAAGATCGCCTACGGCAAGCTGTCGCAGGCGCTGGAGTATGGCGCTTTGACCGTGCAAATTCTGGGTGACTTCGACGACGCCATGGCCCGCGTCAAAGAGGTTTCCAGCGAACTCGGCATTTATCTGGTCAACAGCGTGAACCCCTTCCGATTGGAAGGGCAAAAGACCATCATGTACCGAGTGCTGGAAGCGCTGGCGTGGGAAGTTCCCGATTGGATCGTTGTGCCCGGCGGCAACTTGGGCAACTCCAGTGCGTTTGGCAAAGCCTTTATGGAGTTGCATGCGTTAGGCCTCATTGAGCGCATGCCCCGATTAGCCGTCATCAATGCCGCTGGCGCCAACACGCTCTACGAGCTTTACGAACATCGGGGATTGCGATGGAGCAACGGTCAACCCGATGCGTCGATCGTCAATGCTTATTACACCGAGTTGAACGAACGCGGCGCCAAAGCCGACACCATCGCCAGCGCCATCGAGATCAACCGTCCGGTGAACTTGAAGAAGTGCCTTCGCGCCCTGGACGCGTGCAACGGCGTCGTGCGCGAGGTTGACGACCAACAGATCCTCGACGCCAAAGCCAAAGTTGGCGCAGGCGGCCTGGGATGCGAACCCGCGAGCGCCGCCAGCGTTGCGGGCGCTCGTAAGCTGCGCGAGGAAGGCGTAATCAGCCCCGATGACCGAGTGGTGTGCATCCTGACCGGCCACCAGCTCAAGGATCCCACCGCCACAGTCGCCTACCATAGCGCCGACCAAGAAATGTTCAACAATGTGCTCGGAAAACGTGGCGTCCGTCGCGCTTCGTTCGCCAACCGCGCTGTGGTCGTCCCCAACGACCTGGACGAAATCATCAAAGCAATTCGCTTGTACGGATAGCAACGCGGCTCTCGCGCTTACTGCTCAAAATAATTGATTGATATGAAGCTTCGTCTCGCGATTAACGGCGCCGGTGGGCGCATGGGCAAACGGCTTGTGGCCTTAGGGAGCGACGACCCGCAATTGCAGGTCGTCGCGGCGCTGGAGTGGGAGCGTCACCCGGCGTTAGGCCAGGATGCGGGCGCGTTCGCAGGTTTCGGCGAATTGGGCGTTCCGCTAGCGGCAGAGCTGACCACCGAGGTCGATGCGCTCATTGACTTCTCCATTCCCGAAGCGACCGACAAGATTCTTGCGCTGTGCCTTGAACGCAAGATTCCTTTAGTGCTTGCGACCACCGGCCACAGCAACGAACAAAAGGAACGCATTCGGGCGGCGGCTGAAACGATTCCGCTGGTGTGGGCGCCCAGCATGAGCCTTGCGGTCAACCTAACGATGAAGCTGACCGAGATTGCCGCCCGTACGTTGAAAGACTACACCGGTGGGGTCGATGTGGAGATCATCGAGCGGCACCATCGTT
This sequence comes from uncultured Pirellulaceae bacterium, assembly GCA_964458385.1. Lineage (GTDB taxonomy): Bacteria > Planctomycetota > Planctomycetia > Pirellulales > Pirellulaceae > JAHWKS01. The sequence continues at coordinate 13,166 of CAYWIS010000075.1, read as the reverse complement.
TCAAAGAAGATTCCCCCAGCGGCACCGCGCTACGATTTGGCGAGATTGTCTCCCAGGCCATGAACCTTACCCGCCATGTACATGGCCGTGAAGGCCGTCCCGGTCCGCGCACGCGAGAAGAGATCGGCTACCACGCAGTGCGTGTGGGCGATAACCCGGGCGAACACACAATTGTGTTTGGCATGCTCGGCGAAACGCTCGAACTGACCGTCCGCGCGTCCAACCGCGATTGCTACGCCCTGGGCGCCCTGGCCGCCGCTAAGTTTCTCGTCGGCAAGCCCGCTGGACTCTATACCATGAACGACGTACTTGGGCTTTGACGATACGAAAGCCCCCCAGGGAAAACGAGGTGAGGACGCGGAGCGCCGACTCACGAGTCAGAGGCCGTTAAGTGGGCGTAGTATTGTAATTCCTGCTTCACGATGGAAGTTTTGTCCCCTGGGTCATCCCTTTGGCGCCTTCCTATGGCTAAGTGTGAGCAAGGTTATCTTTGCGAGGTGTGCGGCAACGATGTAGAAAGTATCGCCGAGAGCGATCTTTATCTGCGATTTGTGATCGGAATGCTCGATCCCGAAACGTTGCATACGACTCCCGAGCGGCACATCCGCTGCAATCCCACACTGGCGCAGTTCATTGTGGACGAGAGCTTCGAACCTGTGACGGTCGAAGGCGACTTTGACAAGCGGCGGCTCGACCCCAGTTTCGTGGCGCAGCGCGAAACGCTCGTCACCCGCGGCTGGCGTCGCTTGCAAGAACTGGTCGGCGTGGCCGATATGGCCATTACCGACTACCCACTGCCGGAAGTGCAAGAAGAGCTAAGGCGGAAGGCCAACCGCGACGAGTCCGAAGGCGCCGACGCCTAAGCAAGCCGCGTCAGCCCCTCAACTTCCCTTCATCTGTCGACGGCTGCAGCCAACGCCAGCGCGCCATGCACGACCACAAGCTCGCCGAGTTCCGCTGGCACAATGGAATACGAGTTCGCCAGCGGCGGAAATACGTACTTCTGCACCGCTGCCCGCAACGGCGTGAAGAATAGCGGCTCGCCAATGAGCGAAACACCACCCCCGACCACAATGACCTCCGGCGCCGTAAGCGTAATGACCTGGGCAATCGCCCAGCCGAGCGCCTGGCAGGCATGTCCAAGGACTTCCCGGGCCAGCTCATTTCCCTCGGAGGCGGCTTGAGCGATGGTTCGCGAGTCGAGCCGCTCAAAGTCGCCACCGCAGCGAGTCCACAAATCGGAGGCGTATTCCTTATCGGCTTCCGCAACGTCGGCAAGACGCTGCAAACGCTGCTGCGGGCTTTGCCGCTGCGGATCCGCACCGAGCGCTTCAAAGGGGGCCACGACTTCGCCCGCCAAGCGCGCTCGCGCGGCGGCGGCGATGCCCCAACCGCTCGCGATGGATTCAACAGTGTCATCCGGTCGGTCCGCCTGCAAACCGGGGCGCAAATGGCCGATTTCCGCTACGGCGGGCCGGTCGGCTCCGTGTAATTGGCCGTTGATGACCAAACCGCCTCCGACTCCGGTTCCGACCGTCACGTAAAACACGATGCGGCGTCCGCGCCCGGCGCCAAAGCGGGCTTCGGCCAGCGCGGCGGCGTCGCAGTCGTTGCCGATCACGGTTGGTTTGCCGAGGGTGTTTTCGCACCACGCACGCAAAGGCGCATTATCCCATCCGGCAATCTGATGACTCTTGACCACGCGTCCGGTCGACGCATCCACAGGACCGCCGAATCCTACGCCAATGCGACGCACGGGGTAACGTGCTAGCAGCGCGGCGCCTACCGTATCGATTTGCTCCAAAATTCCTGCGGCGCCGCGGGCCGCATCGACATTCCGCCGCTCCAACGCAACAAGCGGCGCTCCGTCGCCCGTTCCCACGCCCAGTTGGAGCTTGGTGCCGCCGATTTCGATCCCGAGAAATAGCTCCTGACTCATGCGGCGTCCGCGTAGCGTCCTTCGTGATTAATCCGGGCGAAGACGTCGTTCAACACCCAATGAAAGAGGCACAGGTGAATACTTTCAACCATGCCCATATCGTCGAGCGGCACATGCAGGCCGTAGCGCGCCATCGACTTGAGTTTGCCGCCGTTGTAACCGGTCAGCCCAAAGGTAACCAGACCGTGGCGATTGGCCCAATCGACAGCGTTGAGCACGTTTGGACTGTTGCCCGATCCGCTAATCGCAATCGCCAGATCCCCGGCGCCGCCATAGTTCATTAGCTGTTGCACAAAGATCTGGTCGTAGGCCACATCGTTGCCCACGGCCATAATCCAACCGGCGTTGTCGGTCAGGCTAAGAACCTTAAGGCGTTTCTTGGATTCATCGCGAAGATCGTCTGGACGCAACGTGCTCTTTCCCAGGTCTTCGCTCATATGACTGGCCGTCGTTCCCGACCCGCCATTTCCAAAAATAAAGACCCAGCGGTCATTCTCCCATGCGCGGTAAATCAGGTCGGACCACTGCTCCAACTCTTCCAGGCGAATGCGGTCAAGTTCCTGCTTTAATCGGGAAAGATACGGTGCGGCGGCAAGTGTCGCCCCAAGCATGGACGGCTCCTCCGTGGTAAGGCCGCTTTACGCGCGGCCCGGGTAATCAAAAGCAAACAGCGTGCAGAGCATAATCGCCAGGATTATACCCCGCACGCTGCGGCAAGATAGTAGTTACGCCTGTTCGTCACAAGAGAAGCGGCGGTCGTTTAGCGGTTATCGCCGTCGCCATAGACGGCCACCCAATACCGCGAACCGTCTGGGCCAATGGCGTAGCCGAAACCTGCGTCGCGAGTGCTGCTGGTGATGTTCGCCCAGTGACCGCTACTGGAGCGCCAACTGGAAAAGACATGGTCCACGTTGATCTGGCCCATGGCGATATTCTCGCGCACCAGGTTGCGGTAGCCGTAGCGTTGGGCGCGGAGCATCGGGCCGCCGTTGGCGTGATGGCTGAAGGCCCCGGTTTTGGCCATGTACCACGCGTGATCCTGAGCGGCCTTGGTCAACGCCGGCGAGATGCGGTGCGGCGGCAATCCCAACGACCGGCGCAGCGCATTGTTCTTCTCTAACATCCGGACCAGAACCGGATGCTCGTGCAACGCCCGCGTAGCCGTCGACGCCTTCGCAGTGGACGACTTGGCGGAGGAAGACGTTGCGGCGACCGGCTGCGACGCCGCTGGCTTCTGGGCTGTCGCATCGCTAGCCAGCAGGGGGGAAGCCAAAGCCAATGCAAGCACCAACGAGAGTGTTCGCACAGGATCCTCCAACGAAATATAGGGGAGCACCACATTCCGCGTCCCCGCGAGCCACGCTTGGGGACGCCGTGGCCACAAATCGCCAGCGTAGACGATCGCTCGTTCCGGGGACGCGAGCCCGACAAACGCAAGCGACGAGTGCCTTGGAAACAACGGAGCAGGTTGCCGGTTGCATCGTCGCATACCGCAGCTGCACGCTCAGCCGCACCAAAACACTGGGAAAAACAAGCAAACTTTGCGGGCTATTCGTTGGGGAGTGTTTTACTGAAATCCGCCGCCCCTGCAAGCCATACACCCCACAGGAAGAACAATTTACAGATAGTCCTCGCGGATTGGATAAAAAACGTCCAGCGCTCGCACGGGTTGCTCTCGCGCTACGGCTTTATGCCGCACGCCGCCCGGAATACGCCACATGTCTCCCGGCTTCAAGATGGCGTGCTCGT
>CAYWIS010000075.1:0-9468 GCA_964458385.1 uncultured Pirellulaceae bacterium | reverse complement strand
CGTCGCCAATGAAGAACTCCAATTCGCCCTCGAGAAGCAATCCCGCCTGCTCATGCGGATGCTCGTGCCATTCCACGACGGCGTGCGGCTCAAATTCCACAAACGAGAGCATCACGTTCTTTCCCGCTGTCGTGTAGATGTGGACGCCCGGGAAAATTTCACGGTGCGAGCAATCCGAGCGGCGAACAAAATACTGCGACATTGACGAAGCCATTTCAAGGGAGAAAGGAAACTAGCTGCAAAGGGGCGAACGAAACCAATCGTTCGCCATCAGCATTGACCAAAGGTCGTGCGTTACTGCATAGCTACGAATCTGTGAGTCGGCGCTAAATGGCGATCCCGTCATGCTCCGCCTCTACCCTATCTATGCAGGCGGCGTAGCAACGACCACAAACTTCAAGCATCTCGATCCGCTTGGGTCAGGCCCCAATGGTCTGCGGACAATCGACAAGAGCGGATCTCATGAGCTCGCATTTTACGCCAAAATCGCTTCAATGACCTTGCCGTGAACGTCCGTTAAGCGGCGTTCGACGCCGTTGTGATAGTACGTGAGTCGTTCATGATCCAAGCCCAACAGGTGCAGGATCGTCGCATGCAGGTCGTACACCGTCGTCACGTTCTCAGCGGCCCGGTGACCAAATTCATCGGTGGCGCCGTAACTGAATGGCGTTTTCACTCCGGCGCCTGCTAACCAGCAGGTAAAACCCGCGGGGTTATGATCGCGTCCCGAGGCGTCCTTCTGGAAGGTCGGCATACGGCCGAACTCGGTGACCCAGGCCACCACCGTATCTTGCAACAAGCCGCGCCGCCGCAGGTCTCGAAGGAGCGCCGCGGCCGGTTGATCGAGAACGGGGCCGTGAACGTCGTACTGTTCTTTCAGTTTCCGATGTCCGTCCCAGTTGCCAATCCCTTCGCCCATCGCGTAGGCGCCGTTGAAAAGCTGGACAAAACGCACTCCGCGCTCCAATAGACGGCGAGCCAGAATGCAGTTCCGCGCGAATCCGGCCTTGACCGGGTTTTGCGCGTCGTCGGCGCCGTACATCGCCAAGATGTGCGCTGGTTCGTCAGCCAGGTTGGTTACTTCGGGCACGCTCAGTTGCATGCGAGCAGCCAACTCGTAACTGGCGATACGAGCCGCCAAACTGGTGTCGCCAGGATACTGCTCCAAATGACGTTCATTAAGCAGCTTCAGAAAGTCGCCCGTCGCCGCAGCCGCCTCGGCGGAAATCGATGCGGGACGCTCCAAGTGGCGAATGGGCGTATTGGCGTTGAACGCCACCCCCTGGAACACCGCCGGCAGAAAGCCTGGCCCCCAATTGTTGACGCTCGCCTGGGGTACGCCGCGTGGGTCGGGCAGTGCGACAAACGCCGGCAAATCTTCATTCTCGCTGCCGAGCGCATACGTCACCCAAGCGCCCATGCTGGGAAAGCCGTCCAGCGTGAAGCCGGTCGACATAAAGTTCTCGCCCGGCCCATGCGTATTGGTGCGGCTCGTCATGCCGTGCAAGAAGCACATCTCATCGCAAAGCGCCCCCAATTGTGGCAGCAGGTCGGACGTCATTTTTCCGCACTCGCCGCGCGGGCGGAATGTGTAGGGGCTCTTGGTCAAGGCGCCGTTCTCGCCTTGAAAGGTGACCAGCTTTTCTTGCCCTGGAAGCGGCTGGCCGTCGCGCCGGATTAATTCGGGCTTATAGTCCCACGTATCAAGATGACTCACCGCGCCCGAGCAAAAGATCACCAGCACCCGAGTCGCTCGCGGTGGATAGTGCGGCAGCCGCGCCGCATGTGGTCGAGCCGGGTCAATCTTGGGACGCCAAGGAGACTTGGCTTCGCCGCCCGCCAGCGATCCCGCCTGCGCCAGCAGATGTGTCAGCGCGATGCCGCTCAGACCGGTGGCGGCATGCTGCAAAAACTCGCGCCGCGCCAGCAAACTCCGACCTGGTAACGATAACGTGGATTCACTCATCGGAAAGCCTCAACGAGTCCCTCTCCCATTCCGCGGAAAGTCTCTAGCGCAAGCTCTAGGGCAAAAATAAAAACTCGTTCGCGTTGAACAGCGCTCGGCACAGTTCCGTTAGTCCATGCTGTTCGACCAAGGCGACCGCGGCGGCCAACTCTTCGGACGCCGGCTCACGCCCCAACGCAAGCAAAAACGCGTGGTGAACTTGCGCCGACGATTCGTCGCCAACTTCCTTACGCAGACGCTGCGCGAACAACTGAGATTGCTGAATCGCAAACTCGCTATGCAGCAGATTGAGCGCCTGGAGCGGCGTTGTCGATGCCGTGCGACGAGGAGCCGGTTGACCGCCGTCTGGGCAATCAAAGGCGCCAAACACGGCATCTTGCTCCATGCGCACTTTGAGCATGTACACCATCCGGCGCCATTCGGGCGGCCCCCACGATTCCTTGGGCTCGTACACGCGCACGTAATTGTTGTTTGGTTTGAACGCGCTGAAGCTAGGCCCATACATTGAGCGGTCCAGCGCGCCACTAACGGCCAGCATGCTGTCGCGGATCGCTTCCGCTTCTAAGCGGCGCGGAGGAAACCGCCACAAGAGGCGGCTTTCGGCGTCGCGCTCGGCCGCGGCTGTATTGGGTTCGCTCGCTTGACGATACGCCCACGAAGTCAAAATGAGCCTGTGAATGTGCTTGAGCGACCAACCGCTTCGGATCAACTCGGCGGCCATCCAATCGAGCAGTTCCGGATGCGACGGCGCCACGCCCATCTTTCCGAAATCGGACGATGTGGCGACCAACCCGGTTCCAAAGTGGTACTGCCATAATCGATTCACAATGACCCGTGCAGTCAGCGGGTTGTTTGGGTCGACAATCCACTTGGCTAACTGTAGCCTCCGCTGTTGCTCAGGGGCGTCCGCAGGTAGGGGCTCCACGCTCAGGAGTTTCGCCAGGATCTCGGGCGCGGCTGGCGCCACTTCTTCGCGCGGCTGCATTGGATCGCCGCGGTAAAGTCGATGGGTAGCGCCCGGCTGTTTGAACACTCCCGCATAGACCGAAGCATTCAGCAATTGCTGCAAAGCAGCGTGTTCGCTCTCCAGCCGTTGAAGCTCGGCCAAGAGCGATTGTCCGCCCTGCCGCTCCTCACTGGGTAACGCGCCAATGCGTTCGGCCCAAACGGCCGTCGGCTCGGCGCCCCAAGGAACACGGTCAGCCGAACTTGCCAACACACGCCATTGATCTGGGGCCATAGCGCCTTCGATAACGTAGTCAATGGGCGTGCGATCTTGATAGCGTCCCTCACGATCGCGTCCCCAGACAATGCGATCGATCGTCGTTGGCGCAGCGAGTTCGATCTGTACCCACCCGGCGCCATGCGTGTTCGAGATCCAACTGCGCCCGTTGCCGTGCCGGCCATCGTTGATGTGCTCCAGGCGGTGAATCTCGGAGTTGGGATAGACGCCCGAGGCGGTCGCACGAGCGCCCAAGGCCGCCAAGGCGACGTTGGCCGCGGCGGTGGGGTCGCTGCTGGCGGCGTAAATCTCCAACTCGTCAATACAAGGCTCAATGCCGTTGTTCGTGGCCCGCACGGTGAACCGCACGAACCGCACCTCGGTCGGAGGGAACCGTTCTTCGTTCGCGCGGGTGTTAACCGGTTCTCGCAATCCGGCGTACTTTGCAATCTGCCGGCGGAGAGAGTTGATTTGCGACTCGATGTCCGCTAAGCGGCGACGGCGTTCGTCGGTCCCCGAGGAATGAAGCGGCCGTTCACCATGTTCAACGCCCGCAAACACGGCCTGCAGGGCGTAGTAATCGCGCTGAGTGATGGGATCGAACTTGTGGTTATGGCAGCGCGCGCAGCCAATTGTCAGCCCCAGAAACGCTGTCCCCGTGGTGTTAAGCATGTCGGCCAACTCGTCTTGACGCTGCATGAGCGTCAGGGCAATGTCGGGACTTTTCACCCGGTCGTTGGCCCCGGCGACAAGGAAGCCCGTGGCGGCGTCCACCCCGAGCGCGTCGCCTGCAAGTTGCTCCATAATAAACTGATCGTAGGGCTTATCCTCGTTAAACGCGCGAATCACGTAATCGCGGTAACGGTACGCGTTGGGGCGTTCAAAATTGGTTTCAAAGCCCGAAGTTTCCGCAAAGCGAACCACGTCGAACCAATGCCGCCCCCAGCGCTCGCCCAAGTGCGGGCTGGCCAGAACTCGGTCAACCAGACGTTCCACCGCGTCGGGACTTTCGTCGGCCACAAACGCAGCCACTTCCTCGGGCGTGGGTGGCAAGCCAAGCACATCCAGGTAAATTCGCCGAATGAACACCGGGCGCGAAGCAGGCGGCGAGAACTCAAGATTTTCGGCCCTCAGCCGCGCCCACAAAAATGCGTCAATTGGATTCAGAACGCGGGAATCGTCCGCGTGGGGCGCCGGCGCATGCGTCAAAGGCTGAAACGCCCAATGATCAGCAACCGGGATGGCGGCATTCTCGTCTTCGCCCATCCAGGGCGCTCCTTGGTCAATCCAGGCGCGCAAGAGACCAATTTCTTCGGCCGAAAGTCGTTCGCCCTTGGGCGGCATGATCAGGTCTGGCTCGACGCCCGCGACAGCCCTCACCAAGAGACTTTCCGCACTCTTGCCAGGGGCAATCGCGGGTTCGCCCCAATCGCCGCCACGAAGCGCTGCGGCGCGCTGATCGAGTCGCAAGCCGCTTTCCTGCCGCTGGGGTCCGTGACAAGAAAAGCACCGCCTGGCGAGCAGCGGCCGCACCTCGGCGGCAAAATCGACAGTGCGATTAACCGGCGGAGGCAACGAAGGCGCGGTGGATTCTTCGCACCTCGCCCAACGCCCCACCCCAAACGACGCGACCAGCAGAAGTCCAATCAGGGCGCTACGCGCGTTCATCGGCCGTTGTTCTAACGCAAGGGAAAAGGTCACGCCCTGGCGAGGGCTGAATCAGGCAGTGGCCGCCAACGATTCTGCCCGAAAACGCGAGCCATCTCAAGCAAATTACTGCCCGACTCTGTACTGTGCCCAGAAGAAACCTTCGCTTTACGTGCGGCGGAAGCGCGGCCCATGTCCACGGCGCCGGGTCGCGAGCTTGGGGGTGGTTTGGTAGGATGTTTTTTTTCTCCCCCTTCCCACTGTGCGACTCTCGTGCGTCATGGAACTTGATACTAACCAACCGTGCCCTGGCGGGACCGGTAAGAAAATTCGTTTTTGCTGTAAAGATTTGACGCACGAGTTAGATAAGATCGTGCGATTGATTGAGGGCGGGCAACGCCGAGCGGCCATCGACTTGATCGACAAAACTATCGCCGCCAAAGGCGACCGCGCATGCCTTTACGCCCTCAAGAGCGATGCTTGCGCCGCCAACAAAGATACGGAAGGCGCCAAGCAAACGATGAAGGCGTTTGCGGAAAAGTTTCCCGACAACCCTGTCGCCCTGGCCGAGGGCGCCATGGCGGCGATCGACGATGGCCAGACCGTTGAAGCCATCGATCTGCTGCAGTCGGCATTGGAAAAGAGCGGCGACTCCATTGACGCCCGGGTTTACAGCGCATTCGCCATGGTGGCGCAAGGATTGGTGGTCGCCGGAAATCTACCCGCAGCGCGGGCGCACCTGATGTTGGCGGCCGACCTGACACGGGGGCAGGACGCTGGCCCGGTGGAATTGCTTCGTCGGCTCGATAGCATGCCCCAGACGGCTACTCTGCTTAAGTTCCCCTTGGAGCTTGAGGCGCAGGCGCCCGTGGGCGCCGACTGGCAAGATGAGTTAACGCAGGCGGTGGAGTTGGAGGAGCGGGGCGAGTGGCGACGGTCGCTCCAAGCGATGCGGGCGCTCGCCGAGAAAGTTCCCAACAGTCCGGTCCTCCGCAAGAACATTGCCTTGCTCGTCTCGCGTTTAGGAGATCTGCGCGCCGCCGCACAGGCCTGGCGTGACTATGCGGCGCTAACGGACGTTCCCTGGGATGACCGAGTTGAGGCCGAAGCCATCGCGCAGCTTCTTGATCCTGCCCAGGAGGAAGAAACGGTCGACGAGGTCAAGGTTGTTTACGCCATTCGCGATATCGACCGCCTGATCGAGGCCTTGCTGTCGGATTCGCGGATCATCGCTTTTGAAGGCAACCTGCAAGCCTTGGTCGAAGAAGAGGAAACGCCGCCGAAGGCCGTATTCAGCCTGCTTGATCGTCCCGCAAAGCTGGGCGAGAACGAAACACTAACGATCGACACCGTGCCCAATGTGTTGGGTGAGGTCTACGTTTACGGCAAACGCACCGACCGCGAAGCCCGCCTGGAGTTAGAAACCACGCGCGACGAACGCCTGGAAGCAGCGAAACGGGTATTAGCCGAGGCGGCGGGCGACAGCCTGGGAGAAGTCCAAAACGAGGAAGTGGTCGGCTCGACCAGCCGCATTGTGGCTGCCCTTTCGTGGCGATGGCGTTTCCCGCCAGACACGCCCGCCGATCAACGTCGAGCGCTGATGGACCAAAAGCGGCGGCGTCTCATCTTTGAAAAATGGCCAGAAATTCCTCGCGCTTTGTTCGAAGGGCGCACGGCTCGGCAAGCCGTCGCCGATGAGAAAGGTCGCCTGCGTGTGGCCGCCGCCGTGCTCTTGTTGGAGCTGATAGGCGAACAAATGCGGTGGAAGTTGGACTTTGATGAGTTGCGGGAAAATCTGGGATTGCCGCGCAACGAGCCGATCGATCCCGCCACGGTGGATCTTGCGACCTTGCCGGTAATCCGTATCACGCGGCTGCCTGTTGACAAGTTGTCGGACGAGCAACTTCTGACGGCGTTCCGACGAGCTTTATCGGTGTACCATCAAGCCGCGCTAGCGGTGCTTTCTCGTGAGGCCATACGGCGAGAGTCGCTGGCCGATAAGCTTGATCCTTTGGCGCCCCATCAGCTTTTGGCCGAAATGGCCGAGGATCCCAAGGAAGCCATCTCGCACCTTCATGCGATTCGGGATCTCTTGATCAAACGTGGTCAGTCCCCGGCGCAAGCACTACTTCAAGAACTTCGCGTCCGTTTAGCGACCGGCGAGGGCCTGGAGGAGTGCGACCGCATCTTGAACACCCTGCGGAGCAATCACCTTAACGAACCAGGAGTCGCCCAGCAGATTTACCAACTCCTGCTTGAAATTGGCGCCATCTCGCCCGATGGTCGCCCAGCGGCTCCCCTGCGCGACCGCGACGAAGCAACGGTAAGCGAAGCCGCTGCGGCGCCTGCTCCTTCGGGATTGTGGACTCCGGGCAGCCCCACGACGCCTCCGACAACGCAAAAGCCCAATCTCTGGACTCCCGACATTGATTGAGCTGAAACGGCTCCAAGGAGCGTCTTCTAAGCGCCGTCGGCAAAAAAACACGGCGCTGCAGCCTTGTTAATAAGACGGCGGGGTTATCACGGCCGGTTTAAATAGAAAAAACGGTTGGCGGTCCGGCACGGTGACATCCGGCACAAGCCGGGGCGGGCGCGTACACCATACCTTTCCGCCAACCGCTTACTCTTAACGCCTCTTAGGCCCGAGGCGGTTACTACCGATCGGTCATTGGATTCTGGGTGTTCTACATTAGCAGCAGCCATGCCAAACGGGCCAAAAGCCTAGCAGTGGCGAATTTTTGGCATTTTCAGTACCGATAGTTCGCCGCGTCGGTCAGCAAGACACCACCTTATGACCGATGTGGCGCACTCGATGACACCGGCGCGGCCAGCGCCTGTACACCGGCGCAAAGAAAACGCCGCTTCAAGAGCGGCGTTGTTCGCTTTCAAGGCAAAAAACGGGAAAGCTCAACCAGCTTAAAAGCCCAGGCCGCCTCCTAAGCCGCCAAGGCCACCACCAATTCCTCCGAGGCCCCCGTTGTTGTTTCCATTGCCGCCGCCACCGCCTGTATCTCCGGTGGCGAAGTTAAACGTGGTCACGTCGCCAATCAACGAGAACAGCGGCGTTGCGGTAATCCGCACATAGCGACGGTCTGCCGAAATCACGGCGGTAGCCTGGAAGTTGGTGCCTTCAGGCAAGGTGGTAATCACCGGCCGGAAGCCCACATTACGACCGTTACGAACCGGCAGGCCCCCGTCACGCACCCGGCGGAGGCGGTCCGCCGCCAAGGCCTGAGCGGCATGCGAATTTTCGGTTTGCGACAGCTGCTGAGCCAGGATCGCGCGGTTCACCTCCCATTGGACGCGAGCGATATTCTCAACTTGCACGTCCTCCAAAGGCTCTTTCCGACGGCCATCGGCCAAATCAAACAGGATCAGGGCGTCCTTCTCGCCAATCGGAATCTGCTTCTGAATATGCTTCTCCTGCGGGGTGCCGTAGTGGGTATAAATGTCCACCGTGGCCTGTCCGGCCGTCGGTTTACCCCAAATGCGACGGACCAAGAGGCGATACACGCCCGAGAAGCCCTGCGGGCACTCGTAAACTTCGCGATAGCCGTTTACCCCGGCGCCACGGGGGCCAGCATAAGTATCGCCCAGCAGAACACCGCCGCTTGTGGTGCGTTGGTGGCGCAGCGAACAGACCGCGCCCGACGGCTCCTCGACCAGCAAGTCCAGATCGGCGTCGCCGGTCCAAGCGACCGAGATGCGCACATCGCGAGCCCGCGCCTGCTTCAAGGCGGCCTCAAACTCCTCGGCCTCTTGGATCTTGCCCTCTTGTTTCAGGTCGAGCACCAACCCTTCGGCCACCAAGGCGGCCTTTTCTTCAATGCTGCGTTGCTCTTTAGGCCAAGCCTGGTTCAAAATCCCCAAGCACGCCCATTGGATCGCGTCGTGATCGTTCAATCGCTGTGCGATCGCCAGCCCTTTCACATACGGTTCGGGACGATGCGGCGACGCAGCCGATACCCCGCGGAAGAGCGACAGCGCTCGCTCATCGAGTCCGATATGGGCCATGTACGCCGCCACGTACATGATGGATTCCTCGTCAGCGCCGAAATCAACCGCCGACATTAAAGCCCGCTCCAAATCCTCTTTCGGAGCGCCGGCGGCTTGCATCGCCAACCCCATAGCCTCATACATCCAGGGTTGCGGTTGCCCATGACGCAGCGCCGCCTGAATCAAGGCGATGACTTCGTCAAAGCGCTGCTTGTGCATCAATTGCCGAACCGACTCGCGCACCGAGGCAGGGTCGAACGCCTGTTTTGCCTCGGCGAAGAGTCGATCCCAGGCTTGCGCCGCCGTTTCGCCTTCGCGGGGCGTAACCCGCAGCGGTTCGATCTTCTCGGAACGGGCCGTTCGCGAACGTTCCACACGAGGCCGCTCAACCCGCGGGGTCGACTCCGCGGCGGAAGTGGAAACCGGTACGGAAGGCGATTTGGCGCCGCCAAGTTTCAGATCATCGGTCAGGCGATCCTTGACTTCGAAGAAGCCGCCACCGCCGAAGCCGCCACCGCCAAAGCCACCACCAAAGCCGCCGCCGCCGAAGCCGCCGCCGCCTCCGAGACCACCGCCGTTGAACCCACCGACGCCGCCAAAACCACCGCCGCCTTGGAACGGGTTGATGCTATTCGTA